>JAICXV010000278.1 GCA_025934545.1 Verrucomicrobiia bacterium | reverse complement strand
TCCAGGCGCCAAGCGCGTCTCGTGTCACAATGTTGCTCTGATCAACAAAGCTATTGCCGCAGCCGGCGGACCGCAAACACTCGTGACTTGCGTTGCAAATCCGAGCGTCGAATCCGCAAACACCGTGATGAAACATCCGGGCGTTCGTCTTGTAGTTGTGACCGGTGGCGGTGGCGTTGTGCAAGCAGCAATGTCCAGTGGCAAACGCGCGATTTGCGCTGGGCCTGGTAATCCGCCAGTGCTCGTTGATGAAACAGCCAACATCGACAAAGCCGCCAAAGACATCGTCCTCGGCGCATCGTTCGACAACAATATTATTTGCGCCGACGAAAAAGAATGCATCGTCGTCAACAGCGTTGCGGAACAATTGATTCTCGCGATGACTTACAACGGCGGGCTGCTCATCACGAAGAGTGAATTGGCCGCGCTCGAAAAAGTTATTTTCAAAAAACAATACGGCCCGCGTAAAGAAGCCGATATCGACCGCACTCTCATCGGCAAAAACGCGAGCTACATTTTGAATAAGGCCGGCATCCGCTGCGATGATTCGGTTCGACTCGGCATCGTTGAAGTCGATCACGATCATCCGTTGCTCTGGACGGAGCAGATGATGCCGATCCTGCCGATCACACGCGTGCGCGATGCGGACGAAGGGATTGATTTCTGTCTCGCGCTGGAACATCCGCGCCGCCACACATTCGTCATGCATTCGGAGAATCTGTCGAATCTCAGTCGCATGGCGCGCGAATGTAACGCGAGTATCTTCGTCAAGAACGGACGGTCGCAGGCGGGGCTCGGTTTTGGCGGCGAAGGCCCGACTTCATTTACAATCGCCAGCCCGACCGGCGAAGGGATGACGACGGCGCGACATTTCTCGCGGTGGCGTCGGTGTGCGTTGGTTGGGTCGTTTAGGATTGTATGATTTGCCAATACGGAGCGCGGACTTTAGTCCGCTTCAATGTTTTTGCGCGAATTTCGCTTTCGAAGTCGAAGCGGACTAAAGTCCGCGCTCCGTTCTTAGTCTGACGCCGTGAGAAGTTATCCATCCATCGCCGTGATTGAATTTGCCAGCATGGCGGATGGAATTTTTTGCACGGACGCACTCCTAAAAAAAGCGCCGATTGGAATGATCAAAGCCGGGACGGTCAGCGGCGGTCGTTATTTGATTATTATTGGTGGTTCGACTGCATCGGTTGATGAATCGCTTCAAGAAGCGATCACGGTGAGTGAAGGTGGAGTGCTCGATTACGTTTTTCTTCCCGATATTCATCAAAGTGTTCACGACACTCTTCTCGGAAAACGCGGCGAAGTGGAGAGCGATCCGATTGCTATTTTGGAAACGGATACGGTTTCGGCCAATATTCGCGCGGCTGAAATGGCCCTGAAAGGAACGGGCGTGCGGCTTGTTGAGATACGCATCGCTGATTACGAAATGTCCGGTAAAGCCATCAGCATCTACAACGGCAACCTTTACGAAGTCGAAGCGGCGATGGATTTGGCGACTGCGTTTTTGCGTGATAGAAAAGAATATGTGAAGCATCGCATCATTCCAAACCCGCACGAAATGCTCACTGCGCAAATCGGTAAAGGAACACGTTTTGCGACGAGCACCCCGCTGGAGTTGGAAGGCGAGGAGGTTTCGTAATGTTACTCGGACGCGTCATTGGAACGTTGGTCACGTGCGTCGCCTATGAAGGCCTCGAAGGCGTTCCGATGCTTTGGGTCCAGCCGCTCGACAAGAATGGCAATCCGAAAGGCGACCCGATCGTTGCTTGCGACTCGACGCGCGCCGCCGGTCGCGGCGAATTGATTTACTATGAAGGCGGTCGGGAAGCGGCGATGGCGCTAGAGAAAACTTTTGTTCCTGTCGATCACACGATCATTGGGATTGTCGATGATTTAAATATTCCGACAGGATATTGACGTATGATTATCGGCACCGTCAGAGGCGACATCGTTTCGACCATTCAGCATCCGTTCTATAACGGACGCCGAATGTTGGTGGTGGAAAAGGAAAATTTTGAGGGCAAACCCTCGGGTTACATCATTGCAATTGATGGCGGCGTCGGTGCAGGTGTCGGAGATCGAGTGCTGATTGTTGATGAGGGGACGGGCGCCCGGCAAATTATCGGCGATCCAAAAGTGCCCCTGCGTTCGATCATTGTCGGTGTCATTGACCACATCGAAACGGGCGCTTAAATTGCGCTGGTGAGATTCGAGGTAAAAATCGAGTCAGACGGCGGCGGCGGTTTCACTGCCAGTTGCGAAGATCCACAATGCACCGGCCACGGCCTGTCTCCCGCCAACGCCCTCGATCAAATTCGGGAAGAAATCCGCTATCGAATGGAGCTTTGTCCGTGCACGACGGTGAATGATCAGTTCGTCGAATTGGATATTGTGAGCGGGCTTTGAAAATGCGGTTTTAAGTGTCGTGAGGGGCGGCCTCACAAGACGGAGCATGCCTTTCCTTTTCGTATCCGCTTGACTCCTACCCTTCCTCTAGGCCATAACCTGAGGAAATCCTGATTGACCCTGAGCCAGAGTACCGCCTTCGCAAATCCCGGCTTCCGTTCAGCGTCACTGTTTGGAAAACCATACTTATGAAGAAACCAAGTTCCAACCGCATACGTACTGTCGCGATTTCTGTTTGCTTAATGGGTGTAATGAACACGGCCATGGCTGCGCTCAATTGGTGGGATCCCGGCGGCGCAACGGTCCTGTCGACTTCGACGGAAACATGGGAACATGCGAAGTGGGCGACAAGCGCGACGCCGACGGGAAGCACGGTGGCCTGGACGGAAGGCGTTGCGGCCGCATTTTCTGCGAGCGCCGCAAACGCTACGAACGGCACTTATACGGTCATTGCGAATGCAAATCACACCGTCGCCGGTATTTTTAACGGCGACATTAGTGACATGGTCAGCACAAATTTGCAGATAAAAGGAACCGGCATCCTTACTATCGCAGCAGGCGATCAAGGATTCGACACTCGCGGCAGTGGGAATACCACAATTTATAATGTGATGGCGGGGACGGGACGTCCCCAGACTCAAGGCAACGGGAGCCAATACTTTTACGGCACGAATACGTTTACGGGCGGCCTTCAGTTGAACACGGGTGCCGGGTTGAATTTCAACAACAGTTCCTCGTTTGGAACCGGTGCGATTACCAACATGGTGACGTCCGTAACGTTGGCGACACCACTCACGGACGGGGGCGGCAATGCAACCGGCGCAACGAATGCCCTTACGATCGCGAATGCGGTCCAGATTTACAACCGTCCCGATTTGGGTGCGAATAACAGCTCGTTCACAATTGTCGGCAATGGCAGCGCACCGATTACATGGACCGGCGCGTGGCACCTTAACGCGCCGAGTACGAACACGCTCACATTAGACACCCGTTCCGGCACATTGGAAATTTCCGGCGTTATCAGTGGGACGATGAACCTGACAAAAAACAACACGACCGGGACTTTGATCTTAAGCGGCGCAAATACCTATAGCGGCAAAACACAAATCAATGGCCCCGTCAGTGTCGCGTCCTTGAACAGCGTTACGAGTGGTAGCGCAAGCAGTAATTTGGGACATCCGACAACTGCGGCAACAGGAACGATGGGCATTGGTTCCACGACGACCGGCGGCACATTAATTTATACCGGCGCTGGCGAAACGACTGATCGCATCATCGACCTGGCCGGAACAACGGGTGGCGCGACGATTCAAACCGATAATACCGGTAACCTCGTTTTTACGGGCGTAAATACGGCGTCAGGCGCAGGTAGCAAGACGCTTACGTTGACGGGCTCGGGCGCTACCACGAACTCCATTGGGAAAATCGTCGACAACAGCGTCAACGCAAATCAGACCTCGATCTCGAAAACCGGGACGACGACATGGACGCTTGCCGGGGCTAACACTTACACGGGGACGACGTCGGTCACCGCGGGGAAGCTTCAGTTGGGTAATGCGGCCGCTCTCGGCACAAATACGCTGACCTGGGGCACCGCGACGATCGACAACGTCACTGGTTCCGACCTTTCACTGAATAACAATGTCACTGTCAGCGGCACGGCGACATATCTTGGCAGTGCGAATGCGTTGACATTGACCGGCGCCGCGACCCTCACCGGTAACCGCACTATCAGCGTCACGGCCAATACGTTGACGTTGGGCACCATCATCGAAAATGGTGCTGCTCGCAATTTGACGAAATCGGGCAGCGGAACACTTGCGCTTACCGTCGGCACTACAAACACCGGGACCACCACAATTTCGGCCGGAACACTGAAGCTGTCTGGCGCAAGCCAACTGGCCGCGCATAACGGGGGCAATAATACTAATACGCTCTCAATCACTGGCACGCTTGACGACAGCAGCAGCGCGGCGCAAACGCTTTCGGGAAATTTCTCAGGAGCGGGCTCGATTCAAATCAACGGCGCGGGCGCACTTACCTGCGCGGGAAGTTTTCCGACGTTCACCGGAACGATCACAGTTAACACAAGCAGCCTCATTGCGGGCGCTGCCAACTGCTTCCCGACCAACGGCACAATCAATATTAATGGCGGCATCGTCGACATGGGGGCGAACAATGCTGGTGTTAGAATCCTGAAGATTGGCGGCATTGAAAAGCCGGCCGGCACCTATGGCAGTCTCAGTTCGGCGGCCCAACACACCAGTGCAAATTTCTCGGGCACCGGAATTCTTACGGTCAGTTCTGGGGCGAGCTCGACGACGGTTGTTACCTCAGATGTCAATTC
>JAICXV010000446.1 GCA_025934545.1 Verrucomicrobiia bacterium | reverse complement strand
GTTCAGGCTGACCGAGTTCGGGACGATTTGTTGCGCCGTCGTATAGCGGCTAACCGCCGGAGTGCTGGAACCGCTGCCGCCTTGGGCGCCGATGTTCATATCACCGTAGAGCAGCATCTGCGGATCGGTTTCCAGGGCATCGCAGCCGATGAAGAAGCTGGTTTTCGCGAGAGAGAAGTCGCCATTAGGAGAACCTGTCTGGGTGAAGTTCGTTGCCGCCGCCGTATGGAATGAATCCGCCGGGCAGACCAACACTTTCGGAGTGCTCAACTCATTGGACATGACTTGGAACACTTTCGCTTGCGCCGGGGCCACGGTCTGGGTCGGGTTGATCATCGTGGTGCCGTTGGCATGGTGGACCCACTCATACGCGCCACCTTGCTGCGAATACACCGCCGTGGGGTAACGATCGCCGTTATCACCTTCCCACACACGAGTCGCCAGACCGCATTGTTTGAGATTGTTAACGCATTGGATGCGCAGCGCGCGCGCCTTGGCTTTGGCCAGCGCGGGGAGCAACATAGCCGCCAAAATCGCGATGATCGCGATGACGACCAGCAGTTCGATGAGCGTGAACGCCCTTACTTTACTGAATTTCTTCATATGACTTGGTTTTGTTGTTGTTTCGGCAAACAGTCTGCGAACTCTAGGGAATCCGCTTTTCCTGTCAACCCGTTTCTAAAAAACTTTTAGCACCGGCAATGCCAACCGAATTTTTTGCAAAAACCCCAATGAAATCGCATGTGCGCCAAAACGCCCACCCCGTCCGGCGTGAAATTTTCACGCATAACGCGTGAGAATCACGCGCGTGGGTGAAAACCGAACGCCGAAGGCCGAAATCCGAAGGAAATCCGAAACCAGAAGCAAACCGAGGTCGCTGGTCACATAAGACGGTGCTCACGTATGTGGATGACCGGGTAATTTTTCGGACTTCGAACCTCGGATTTCTTTCGGATTTCGTATTTCGTCCTTCGGATTTTGATAGATTGCGGCTGCGGACCATTGTGGCTACTGTCACCCCATGGCTTTCGATTCCTTCCGTGATTTTCTCAATGCGCTCGACGCCGCGGGCGAACTCGTCCGAATTGCCCAGCCGGTCGCCACGGAACTCGAAATCACCGAACTGGCGGACCGCCAAATGAAATCGCCGGATGGCGGCAAAGCGTTACTCATCGAAAAGCCCACCGTGAATGGCGTCATCAGCCCGTTCCCGTTGGCTATCAACACGCTAGGCTCCTGGAAACGCATGGCGCTCTCCCTCGGTGCGCCCAGCGTGGACGCCGCCGCTGCCGAATTGGGCTCCTTGATGAAGGCCAAACCCCCAACCAGCCTGCGGGAAGCTTTGAAACTTCTCGGCACCGCGATGGATTTGCGCCATGCCAAGCCCAAAACCGTCAAAACCGGCCCCTGCAAAGACGTCATCCACCGCTTCGACGCCCCCGCCACCCGTATTAACCCTTGGCCCAAAGCGCCAAGCGTCCAAGAACTAACAGCCGCCAACACGCAACACGCAACACGCAACACGCAATCATCGACCCTGCTCAACCCCCCGATCCTCCACTGCTGGCCCCTCGACGCCGGCCGTTTCATCACCCTTCCCTGCGTCGTCACGCAAGACCCGGACACCGGCGACCGCAACCTCGGCATGTATCGCATCCAGATTTACGATGACCGTACGACCGGGATGCATTGGCAATTGCAAAAAGTCGGCGCGCGCCATGGTCGACGCTACTACGAAAGCGGCACGCGAATGCCCGTTTCGATTTTCCTTGGCGGCGATCCGCTGTTCACGTTTGCCGCCACCGCGCCCTTGCCGGATGGCTTGGACGAATTTCTCCTGGCCGGTTATCTCCGCAAAAAATCCATCGAACTCGTCAAATGCGAGACCAATGATCTCGAAGTCCCCGCCAACGCGGATTTCGTCATCGAAGGCTACGTGGATCCGCAGGAACCGCTCCGCGAAGAAGGCCCGTTCGGCGATCACACCGGTTATTACACCTTGCCCGAGCCGTATCCGGTCTTTCACATCACCGCCATCACGCATCGCAAAGACGCGGTCTATCCCGCCACCATCGTCGGCATCCCGCCGATGGAAGATTTTTACATCGGCGGCGCCTCGGTGAAATTATTCCTGCCGATTTTCAAAATGAATTTCCCGGAGATCGTGGATATCGCACTGCCAGCGGAAGGCGTGTTTCACAACCTTGTGTTCGTGAGCATCAAGAAAACCTACCCCATGCAAGCCTATAAAATCATGCACGGCCTCTGGGGCATGGGTCAGATGATGTTCACCAAATACATCGTGGTCGTCGACGCGGACGTGAACGTCCACAACACGAGCGAAGTCCTCTTCCACCTCTGCGCGAACACCGACCCGCAGCGCGACAGCATTTTCACCAAAGGCCCCGCCGACGTCCTCGACCATGCCACCAGCGAAATGGCCATCGGCAGCAAACTCGGCATCGACGCCACCAAAAAACTTCCCGGTGAAGGTTTCAAACGCCCCTGGCCGCCGTTGATTAAGATGGACGAGGCAGTGAGGATAAAACTCGAAAAGATGTTTTCAGGCCGCAATAAATAGGGGCCAAAAAAGAGAGGTTCCCAATTAGTTGGGGTCATTTCAAATCAGTGAACTATTAATTGATAACAAATTAATAGTTCGCTAATATTTCGTTGATGTTTGCTTCGTCTTAACCCTGCATTCGTCTTCCGAATGCCGCTGGCGAAATTGATCCTTTATTCGTACTCATTGCCAGTCGCTAACTTGATCCTGAAACTTCAAATTTCGATAATTTCCTTGAATGACTCCGCACGCTCCATTGATAACGAATCACGGCCGGGTTGGCTGGGCCGTGGGGTCCATGCTGCTCGCCGCGTTGGGATTTTTTGCAACCGGCATTTTCCTGCCGTTCACCTCGGTAACCAAGCTGTGGCTGTTTGAAAACCAGGTTTCGGTTTTTCAGGGATTGATCATTTTATGGAAGGCGGGCGAGTTGTTTTTGTTTTTGATCCTGTTCGTCTTCACCGTCTGCTTCCCATTTGTGAAGATTAATGCCCTGCTCGCATTGTGGCTTTATCCTGGGCTGACGTCCGAGCAGGCGAAGAACTTCTTCAAGTTTGTCTCGCACCTGGGAAAATGGTCCATGCTCGATGTGTTTGTCGTCGCCATCCTCGTGCTGACGGTCAAATCAGGCGGCCTGGCCAGCATCAAAGTTCAGAGCGGCTTTTTCCTGTTTTTAATCTCGGTCACGCTCACGCAATTTGCCTCTTTATGGACCGGCAAGATCGCGTCACCGCGGGAAAAATAGCGTAGAGCAGAGCGACCTTGGGACTTCCGGGGCCAATTGTAACAAATAATTTTTTGCCAAAACTTTTTTCAATGGCAATGTCCAGAACGCTCCTGTCCGTTCGTCGTATCTATGAAAGCACGATAAACCTTTAAGAAATAACAACGATATGAGCAAAACGACGAAGAAATTACCGGCCAGCATTTGCTGGTTTAACGTCCCTGCGGACGACATCAAACGCGCGCAGAAATTCTACAACGGCCTCTTCGGCTGGAAAATCAAGCCCTTCCGCGGCATGAAGGATTTCATGGAAATCGAAACCGGTGGCGCCGACGCCAGCCCG
>JAICXV010000046.1 GCA_025934545.1 Verrucomicrobiia bacterium | reverse complement strand
CAATTCCTTTGTGAACTGTGCTGTTGATAGAAGATAGCCCTAAGCCGCGCCATATGCAACGGAGTGCGATTCAAACTGGGGCATAGGAGCGCGGACTTTAGTCCGCTTCAACTTCAGCTTCTCTATAAACGCCAGAACGATCGAGTGCTCACTCTATTCATGGCACTGAAGCGCACTGAAGTCCGCGCTCCTTCGCCACCGAACAGCGGCCATCCCTCTGATTCGCCGCAGACGCAACGCACGCACTTGCAACTTCAAATCTCAAACTTCAAACTACACCGATGTCGCAAGTGATAACTCTTGGTCATTCACCGGATCCGGATGACGCGTTTATGTTTTTCGGGCTAGCCAAAGACCGCATTCCCGCCCACGGCTATAAATTCGAACACATCCTGCAAGACATCCAGACCTTAAACGAACGCGCCACTCGCGGCGAGTTGGACGTCACCGCCATCAGCATCCACGCCTATGCCTATGTAAGTGACAAATATGCGCTTCTCCCGAGCGGTGCCAGCATGGGCGACGGCTATGGACCGATGTTGGTCGCGAAACAAAAATTCTCCAAAGCCGAAATCGCCAAAAAGAAAATTGCCGTGCCCGGAACGATGACCAGCGCGTTTCTCGCGCTGCAACTTTGGCTCGGTAAACCAGCGAAGGAAATTAATTATATCGTCGTGCCGTTCGATCAAATTTTCGCGGCGGTGCGTGCCGGAAAAGCCGAAGTCGGCTTAATCATCCACGAAGGCCAGCTCACGTTCCGCAATGAAGGACTGGAGTTGTGCGAAGATCTCGGCGCGTGGTTCAAATCACAGAACGACGGCCTGCCTCTCCCGCTCGGCGGAAATGTCATTCACAAACGGTTTACACCCGAAGTCCGTCGGACCATTTCAAACATTCTCACCGCCAGCATTCAATACAGCCTCGATCATCGCGCCGAAGCCGTGCAACACGCATTACAATACGCCCGCGACATGGGCAAGGAACTCGCCGACGAATTTGTCGGCATGTATGTCAATCACTGGACGCTCGACTACGGTGACAAAGGCCGCGAAGCAATCAGGAGATTTTTGGGCCAGGCATTTGAAGCCGGCTTGATTCCGAAACGGATGGAGCTCGAGTTCGTCCAATAAGTTCGTAGCGCCTGTCCAGCGGCCGTTTCATTTTCGGTAGCGCGTTTGATTTTCGGTAGGGCGTTTGATTTTCGGTAGGGCGAGGCTCCCGCCGAGCCTTTACAACCCAAATCGTCCAAAAGCTCGGCAGGAGCCTCGCCCTACCCGTTAAGTCTCAAACGACTTCCCACACCCGCAACTCTGCTTCGCCTTCGGATTGGTGATTTTGAATCCACCGCCGGTCAGCGCGTCGCTAAAATCCACGACGGAACCGCGGATATAATCAGCACTGAACGGATCAACCAAAACGGTCACGCCGTGAAAAGAAGATTCCAGATCGTCGGCCCGCTTCTCATCAAAGACCATGCCATACGACATGCCCGAACAGCCGCCCTGCTCCACATAAACGCGCAAGGTTTTACCGGCGTTCTCGGGTTGCGCGATCTTCGCCTTGATCTCTTCCGCCGCGGACGGCGTCAGAGTCACCACGCTTTGGATGTCGGCATTGTTCTGCATTGGCTAAAACTAACAAACGGCAGTGGCACTGTCAAAAGGGCTACTTTCCCGCGGCATTGCGCAGCTTTTCTTTCTTCTCCTCAAGGTCCGCCTGCAAAGCTTTGCGATCGCGCACCAACTGTTCTTCGATCTTTTGATACTCTTCGTAATCGCCTTTTTCAGCGGCCTTCTGGAGTTCGCCCTTGAGAAAGATTTCGCGCTCGGCAATTTTCGCGGCGTATTTGGAATCGAGTTCAGCAAACTCTTTCTTTTGTTCGTCGGTGAGTTTCACCGTCGGCTGAGTTTTATTCAGCCGTTCCATCGCAAGTTCGTAAGCAGACTTCATTTCAAAATTTATTTAAAATCACTGAACGCTCTTGTTCTTCTTCCACGGCATATCAGGAAACTTCGTTGGCGGCGGCTTAACCGGTGGCACCGCTGGCTTTGCAATTTCCAATTCTTTTTCTTCCTCGGTCTTCGTTCCCGGTGCCGTCATGTTGCCGCGCCACGACGCAATCCGCGACTGCAACGCATAATGCTCCGCCTTCGGTTTATCGCCTGATTTCATGTATGCGCGCGACAAATTCGTGTACACCAACTGATCATTCGGGCGCATCTTTTCCGCTTTGTGTCCCTCGTCGATCGCCGCCGCGTAATCACCTTTAGCATAGTAAGCAGCGCCCAGCGCAAGTTGCGCATCAAAAAATTCCGGGTTCGCCGACAGAATCGACTTCAACTTCCCAATCGCCTCTTCTTCCCGCCCCTGCGAGAAGTCGAACATTGCATCGTCGAATTGGTCTTGGGTCGTTGCCATTATATTATTCTGATCGGTTCCTCCCTAAAGCGTCTCACCTTTATCCCTGTTGTTCAATGCCGCGAAACGACTGAGCAAAAGTGACACGCCTCTCCGGCTTCGAAATACTAAGCGAGTCATATTTGCACAGCAATCTAGCACCACAAAAAGAGGCCGAAAATCGGAATCAGCTGATGTCCAAATAATTACACAAACCAATCACCAGCGCGCAACGCTGGCACGTTCAAAGCTGATTATATGTCGTGACTTTAATTTTAGAAAGGATTGATACATATGACTCTGACACGTTGGCATAAACCTGAACACAATTGGGAACTGTCGCCCTTCCGTGGCATGACCACTTTGCGCGACGAAATCGACACCATTTTTGATCGTGCTTTCGGTCAACTCTTGCAACCCGGCCACAGCCCGCAGTTGCTCGCCGGCTGGGTTCCGGCAGTCGATCTTTACGAAGATAAAGACGCACTGACTGTGAAATGCGAATTACCCGGCATGAAAAAGGAAGACATCGACATCTCCTTGCACGAAGGCTTCCTGACCATTTCCGGCGAACGCAAAAGCGAACAGAAGAAAAAAGAAGGCGAAGTGTATCGCACCGAACGTTACGAGGGTCGCTTCAGCCGCTCGCTTGCGCTGTCGAGCAAGGTGAACCACGAATCGATCAATGCCACTTACAAAGATGGCGTTCTGACCGTCGTGCTTCCGAAGGCCGAAGACGCCAAACCCAAACAGATTCACGTAAACGTCAAATAACAACAATTCGTTCCGGCGAGTTCACCCCGCTCGCCGGAACACAAGAAAGGATTTCAAATATGAACGCAGTTGCAAATCAAGATCAACAGACCGTCCGTCCGCAGCCGATACCGCATGAGCGCGAACGCGAGTTTCACGTCCCGCCCGTCAACATCGTTGAATCGAACGATCATTACATCGTCGAAGCCGACCTGCCCGGCGTGGCGAAAGAGGGATTGGAAATCACCGTCGAAGACAACGAACTGACCATCATCGGTCGTCGTACCGATTTCCAGGAAGTACCGAATGCCGAGGTTCTTTATCAGGAATCGCGTCCGGGCGATTTCCGGCGCGTCTTCGAACTGGATCCGACAATCGACACCTCGAAGATCAACGCCAAAATGCAGCAAGGCGTCCTGACGCTGACGTTGCCCAAAGCTGAAAAGGTCAAACCGCGGAAAATTTCCGTGACCGATTAACAAATCTGCGACGCGCATCGGCGTGTGCGTCGAAGAAAGAGGCAGCGAAATAAATAACGAGCGGCTGAGTTGGAGGACTCAACCGCTCGTTTTCTGTTTTCGATTGTCGGAGTCTGTCCGCTTTGTAAACTCGGCCCCATGACTCTGCTGTTCCGATTTTTCGTTTTAACATGCCTTTGCCTGTCCGCCGCCGCTGCTGAAAGGCCAAACATCGTCATCATTCTTGGCGACGACATCGGTTACGGCGACTTCGGCTGTTACGGCGCGACAAAAGTCAGAACGCCGGCCATCGATAAAATTGCCAGCGAAGGATTGCGATTTACCGATGCCCATTCCGCCTCCGCCGTCTGCACTCCGTCACGCTACGCCCTCATCACCGGCGAATACGCCTGGCGCAATCCTGCCGGCGATCACATTCTTCCCGGCAACGCGCCGCTGAGTATCCGCCACGGCACACTCACTGTTCCCGCCCTTCTCAAACAAGCCGGATACAAAACCGCCTGCATCGGCAAATGGCATCTCGGCCTGGGCGATACGGCGCCAGATTGGAATATCGAACTCAAACCGGGTCCGCTCGAAGTCGGCTTCGATCATTGCTTCATTATCCCCGCGACGGGCGATCGCGCGCCCTGCGTCTTTGTCGAAGATCACAACATCAAAAACTACGATCCAAAAGATCCCATCACCGTCGATTACGACCATTGCATTCCCGGCCACGCCAACGTCATCGCCGGCATTGGCCGCATTGGCGCAATGAAAGGCGGCAAAGCTGCATTGTGGCAGGACGATAAAATCGCCGAAACGCTGACCGCCCAAGCGACCTCTTTCATCAAAAACAATCGCAACAACCCGTTCTTTCTTTATTGCGCCACGCACGACATCCATGTTCCGCGCGTTCCAGCTTCGCGTTTTCGCCATGCCAGCGGCGCTGGTCCACGCGGCGATGTCATCGAACAATTCGATTGGTGCGTCAGCGAAGTCATAAAAACTTTGGACAAACTGAACCTCGCCACCAATACGCTGCTCATTGTCACCAGCGATAACGGCGGCATCCTCGACTTCGGCGATTCACCCGAACGCGACGGCAACGTCGCCTCCAACAACGGCCACAAATTCAACGGCCCGCTTCGTGGCACAAAAGGAACCGCCTACGAAGGCGGCACCCGAATTCCGCTCATCGTCCGTTGGCCCGGAAAAGTTCAACCCGGCGCGAGCGACAAACTCGTCTGCCTGGTTGACACGCTCGCCACCTGCGCCGCCATCACCGGCCAGAAACTTCCTAAATCGGCCGGCCCCGACAGTTTTAATTTGCTGCCGATTCTCCTCGGCCAAACAAAAGATCAGGTGCGCGATCATCTCATCGAACACAGCCGCCGCATGGGCGTTCGCCAGGGTCCTTGGAAATTGCTCACTCCCGATAAACGCGCCAGGAATCCCAAAATGGCGGCGCGCACCGAACTGTATAACCTCGCCGACGACATCGGTGAAAAGACAAACCTCGCCTCACAAAATCCCGACAAAGTAAAAGAGCTCACTGCTATTTTGCAAAAAGACCGCGCCGACGGCCGGAGCCGTCCTTAACGCACGATCCGTCGCCGCACCCCGCAAAAATCGGTGCGCTCGCCGCCGCAATTTTGTTTTCTTTATCCGCGATATCCGTGTTATCCGTGGTCAAAAGCCTTCATGAAAACCAAAGCGGAAATCGTCAACAACTGGCTTCCTCGATACACGGGCACTTCCGTAGACCAGTTCAGCAAATACATCCTCCTCGTCAACTTCAGCAACTACGTCCACATGTTCGCCAAGCGCTTCAAAACCGAAGTGCGCGGTTTGGACAAGCCAATGCCCAACGCCACCGCCGAAGGTATCACGATAATTAATTTCGGCATGGGCAGCGCCAGCGCGGCAACGGTCATGGACCTGATCACCGCGGTCGGCCCCAAAGCCGTATTGTTCCTCGGCAAATGCGGCGGACTGAAAAAGAAAAACAAACTCGGCGACTTGATCCTGCCCATCGCCGCCATTCGTGGCGAAGGCACTTCGACCGACTACTTTCCACCTGAAGTCCCCGCCCTGCCCGCGTTTAGTTTGCAAAAGGCGGTTTCCACCACCATTCGCAACTACGGCCGTGATTATTGGACGGGCACCATCTACACGACCAATCGCCGCGTCTGGGAACACGACACCGCACTTAAAAAATATCTCCGCCGCGTTCGTTGCATGGGCATCGACATGGAGACGGCCACAATTTTTATCACTGGCTTCGCCAACGAAATTCCAACCGGCGCGCTCTTGCTCGTTTCAGATCAGCCGATGGTTCCCGAAGGAGTCAAAACCACAGCCAGCGACCAGAAAGTGACCCAGGATTTCGCCGACGTCCATCTGCGCATCGGCATCGATTCCTTGCGCCAATTGAAGAATCGCGGCCTGACCGTCAAACATCTTCGCTTTTGAGACGCCGTCTCTTTCTATCCGACAAAAATTCGGCGATTTCGGGTATTGACGACTTCTATAGAAGGTTTAAAACGCAGGTATGGAGTTTGCGGTCAGAATGCGTTATGCTACAAACACCTAACTTTGCAGTAGCAGTAGCAGGTCTGAAATACATGGCCACATCGTCGTTTACTAATAAGAAGACCCTCGGTCTCGAGACTGTCGAACCTGCGGTCACGCCTCACACAGACTCTGCCGCGACCACGTTCGCCAAGAAACCCAAGCTGACCACTTCCAAAGCCAGAAAACGGGACATCCCCGAAGGCCTTTGGACCAAATGCAAAAAGTGCGCCAGCATGATTTACGACAAAGAGCTGGACGAAAATCTCAAGGTTTGTCCGAAGTGCCAGTATCATTTCTCCATCGCCGCCCGCGAACGTATCCATGCTTTGGTCGAAACCTGTTCGTTCGAGGAAATGGATGCCGACATGGAAGCCGTCGACATGTTGCAGTTCACCGGCGTCGCTCCCTACACCGCCAAACTCGAATCTTATAAAAAGAGCACCAGCCTCAAAGACGCCGTCTGCACAGGCATCGGCCGCATCGGCAAGCATCGTGTGGGCCTCGGCGTAATGGATTTCGGATTTCTTGGCGGCTCGATGGGCTCTGTCGTTGGCGAAAAACTCACGCGCTTGATCGAAGCCGCGACCGACAAAGGTTTGCCGGTAATTATCGTTTCGACCAGCGGCGGCGCGCGCATGTATGAAGGCATGTTCAGCCTCATGCAAATGGCAAAGACCTGCGCCGCCTTGGCCTATCACGCCAAAGCCTGCCTCCCATATATTAGCGTGCTGACCGATCCGACCTACGCCGGCGTCATGGCCAGTTACGCCAGTGTCGGCGATTTAATTTTGGCCGAGCCTGGCGCCATGATCGGCTTCGCTGGTCCGCGCGTTATCAAAGACACGACGCAAGCGGAATTGCCGCCCGGCTTCCAAACCGCCGGATTTCTCCTCGAACACGGCGTCATCGACGCCATCGTCTCGCGTTCTGAAATGAAAGCCCGTCTGTCCTACTATCTGGATTTCCTGATGGAAGGCCGCGAACAATTTGCCGCGCTCGGTTAGTTCGATTTTTGTCCCAATTTCTCGCTGATTTCTTTCGGCAACCGTTTCGGTTTCTCATCTCGCGTCGTACAAACATGCTTGGTCACTCCCTCCAACACCAGCGTTCCGTCGTCCTTCAAAATCTTGCACCCGAAATTAACACGCACTCCGCCACATTCGCTGACCCAAACTTCCGTCGTTAGCACCTCATCATAACGCGCCGCCGATTTGTACGACAGTTCCACGCCGATCACCGGAAAAATCGTGTCCTGTTCCTGCAACAGACCCAGCGGCATGCCGAGCGCGCGAAAAAATTCACCGCGCGCCGCCTCCAAAATATCCAGATAACGCGCGTAATAAATATGGTTGCCGACGGTGCATTGGGCGTAAGTCACGCGGCAGGTATAACGAAACACGTTCGGTGTCATGAACGCGCCACTCTTACCATTGCCACCGCGATTTGTCAGTTGCGAACAGCGTTTGACCGATTATCCTCGCGCGATGAAAGCGACCTCTCTAATTCTACTGAGCACCATGTTGTCTCTTGCTGCGAACGCAAATCCCGAAATTCCGCTCTGGCCAAACGGCGCACCGGGCGCTCTTGGCAAAGGACCAAATGACACTCCAACGCTCACCGTCTTTTTGCCAAAATCGCAGACGCCCACCGCAGCAATGGTGGTCTGCCCGGGCGGCGGTTATGGCGGACTCGCGCCGCATGAAGGCAAGGACTACGCGCTCTGGCTGAACGAACAAGGCATCGCCGCATTCGTGCTGAAATATCGTCTCGGCTCGCATGGCTATCGTCATCCCGCCATGTTGCAGGACGCCGCCCGCGCCATTCGCACCGTGCGCGCTCGCGCCGAGGAATGGAATGTCGACATCAAACGCGTCGGAATCATCGGTTCCTCCGCTGGCGGCCACCTCGCTTCCACGCTCCTGACCCACTTCAATTCCGCCGAAAACAAACCTGCCAATTCGACCGACCCCATCGACGCGATGAGTTGCCGGCCCGACCTCGGCGTCGTTTGTTATCCAGTGATCACGATGGACGGTCCGTCCGTCCATTCCGGTTCGCGTAAGAATCTCCTGGGCGAAAACGCGTCGCCCGAACTCGTAAAAGAATTGTCCAACCAACTTCACGTCACGAAAGACACTCCACCCACCTTCATTTGGGCGACTGCGGAAGACAAAGGCGTCCTGCCGATAAACAGCATTATGTTTGGCGAAGCCCTCGCCCAAGCCGGCGTCCCCTTTGAACTCCACATCTACGAAAAAGGCGCGCACGGCCTCGGTCTCGGCAGCCGCCAATATGATCCAACCAAATGGCATCGTTGGACACGCGATTGCAATGCGTGGTTAAAAGAACACGGCTTCGCTACGCAAACGTCCGCGCATTAGAAAAATTCCCGTAGTCGGCGAATTCCGTAGCCGCCGAGGTGACGAGGCGGATTGTGGTAATCTGCATAAATAAGCCGGGAACTTGGTTGTAGTTCCCGGCTTCGGTTCCTCCGGACGTGGGCGTAATCCGGACAGGTCCCCACCTCCGAAATAGTTCTTCGTAGCCGCCGACGTAAGGAGGCGGATTTCCTCCTGCGTCGCAAATATCCGCCTCGCCACCTCGGCTGCTACGAATTCTTTAAGAGCATCCCAAACTCTCGCCGCAATTCAGGCACTTGTAACAAGCGCCGTTGCGCACCGCGACATTGCCGCAGTTCGGGCACGTCGGCGCATCCGCCTGAAAATGCGCGATGCTATCGCTCAATGTCGTTACGTGATGCGGCCCATGCGCCGGCTTGGCGTGTCCATTGCCGCCATTGCCATTGGAAACTTCCGCGGCTTTCACCACGATATCAGTGTCGTCGCTCGTGATCGGCAATTCAGCGACCGGCCGGTTGATTCTTTTTTTTACCTCTTCCATCAACCCCGGCATGGACAGCTCGGGCTGACTGCGCGATGCCGTATTCGCTTCGCGATAACCAGGGATGAATTGCAGCGCCAGCCAACGGAACACGTAATCGATGATCGACGCCGCATTG
>JAICXV010000250.1 GCA_025934545.1 Verrucomicrobiia bacterium | reverse complement strand
GATCAATATTCGGAGTCTTCACCGCTGTGTTGCCGTAACAACCGACGGTGTCACGCAAGTCGTCTGAGATGATGTAAAGGACGTTGAGCTTTTCGGCTGCGGCGGCATTCAAAGCGAGCAGGAGCAACCAGAAGCGGAATAATCGCATAAACGAAGGCTAAATTCTAAAGGCTAAGGGCTAAAGGAAAAATCAGAGGCGAAGAATGTTTCGACCAGCGGCGGGTTGGTGCGCCGCCAAAGGCGATGAAGCGCTCGCTATCGAAAAACTGTGATGGAGACGTTGCCTCGCATGGGATTCGCCGTGTCGAACTGGCGTTGTTGATTAAAACTTTCGGTAGTAGAAATCGTCCCTCGATATTGCTAAATCATCAATAATGTCGGCAATGATGCCACGCGGAACATCGCCGGTGTGCCAGGCATAAGTGATCAGGCGGTCCGGTCGAAATGGATTGGAGTAATGACGGTGACTTCCGGTGGATCGAACGTGGACAACCGATTTCTCGTAAGCGGCGATCGAGTTGGCGGCAGTTGTAGCTCGGGAATTTCTTTCCCATGTCAGGCTGCGAGAATAAATTTCTCGCGGAAGGCAGCAGGGATCGGGCGGCCGGTTTCCATCAAGGCTTCGAGGTGTGCTTTTGCAGCTTCCTGAAATTTCAAAATTGCCTCACCGCGGTCCCGCCCATGAGCGTGGCAACCTGGCAGAGTTTGGGATTTTGCAATCCAAATTCCGTCTTCATCCTGCCGCACCTGGACCTTGTTGATGGGAACGATCATTAAAAGAAGAATAGGTTTTAGTGACGTTGCGGTCAATGGATTAGCACGATTGAAATCCGTTCTTCCGGACTTATCAACTACGCAGCCGAAGAATCCTTCGACCTGCGGCCGGTTGGTGATATATAAGGCGGCTCGATGCGGAGTGCCCGGTTCCCATTAATATTTGTTCTGTTACTCGCGAGCTTGGCTGGCTGCGCGCGAACGTCGCTGAGATTCTCAGGCTCCGAATATAATCTTCGTGAGATCAAGCGCGGCCTCTTCTTGGGTATTTGCCCAAACACGAGTCAGATTCAGTGGTCTTACTATATCCACTTGGACGGTCTAGGCCCGGACTATTCGCCACAACAGGTGAAGCTTCAGGAGGGAGGTTCCGGCGACAGGTTAAATATAACTTCGGGCCAAATCCATTTAGACCGCGCCAAGCGCACAATGTCCATCAATCTCAGCATTGCGGAGAAGGGCGTCACGAGCGCCTTTGCGCATAATGGTGTTTTTGCGGTTGAAACTGCGAAGTAACCCACTCGCTTACGCGACCTCAGGATGTTTATATCCGCTGCGGTTAGGGCGCCGCAAAAGTTTTGTCGCTTCGTGATCGTTGACGACGTGGCGTTTGGCCTGGTCGTAAACGAGTTGGCGACCGCCGAGTTTCATCGAGACGTTGGCAAGGATGCAGCTCGCGGTGGAGATGTGGCCTTCCTGAATGTCCGCGACAGGGCGACTTCGTTTTTCGATGGCGGCGAGGAAATCGAGCATGTGCAGACGAGTGGCCGGCGCGGCGTTGAGTTCGATTTTTGGTTCGGTCACGTCTTCGGGAAATTTTTCGCGCTCGTAAACGCAGTCTTTGTGGATGGGCGCGCCGTTGATGGGAATGAAATCGTAGCTCATGGTGCTGGCTTTGAGCGTGCCTTTGTCGCCGTAAAGGATCAGTGACCAGGCGTATTGTGGATCGGGCGCGGCGCCCCAGGTGCGGTGCTGCCAATTGACGGTGAGGTTGTCGTAATCGAACGTCGCGGATTGGGTATCACTGATGTTGGACTTGCCGTCTTTGTCGACGAAGATGCCGCCGTTGGAACTGATGCGTTTGGGCCAGCCGAGGCCGAGCATCCAGCGCGTCGTATCGAGCATGTGCACGCACATGTCGCCAACGATGCCGTTGCCGTATTCCATAAAAGTGCGCCACCAGCGGACGTGCGGGATGCCGTCGTAAGGACGAAGCGGTGCGGGGCCGGTCCACATGTCGTAATCAAAAAAGTTGGGGACGGGCTCGACGGGCGGATTGCCGTTGGCGCGCATGTGGTAATAACAACAGATATCGACGTGGCCGATTTTTCCAAGCAAACCGGCTTCGACGATGTTCTTTTTTGCTTCAATCAAGTGCGGCGTGCTCTTGCGTTGGGTGCCGACTTGGACGACGCGTTTGTGTTTTCGCGCTGCGGCGACCATCGCTTCGCCTTCGATGACATCGACGCTGATGGGTTTTTGACAATAGACATCAGCGCCCGATTCGACGGCGGCGATCATTTGTAATGCGTGCCAATGATCGGGCGTGCCGATGAGGACGATGTCGAGGTCTTTCTCGGCGAGCATCTGGCGAAAATCGCTGTAGGTGCGCGGAGTCTTTTTTGATTTCTGGCGCTGGCTGACCATGGTCGCGGCTTCGGCAAGTTGATGCTGGTCCGGATCGCAAAGTGAAATGACTTCGACGGGCGCGACCTGGATGAGGCGGAAGAGATCGCTCTTGCCGTACCAACCGCAGCCAATGAGCCCGACGCGTTTCGGCTTTTGGTTGATGAGTTCGACGCCGTAGCTGCCGAGTGCGGAGAAGGCGAGCGAGGCGGCGGACGTTTGCAGAAAACGGCGGCGATTAATCGTGAAGCTCATGAAACGAAGGCTAAGGGCTAAAGGCTAAAGGCTAAAGTGAAAATATCGCAGACTGGTCGACAGTCGAAGGTCGAAGCTGGAGCGGATTTTAGTCCGCTTCAATTGCGAACCGCAATCCGACTTTGAGCTGAAGCGGACTAAAGTCCGCGCTCCTATGAAATGCGTTTTGGATGGGCGTAGATGTTCATGCGGCCTTCGCGGAGAAAGCCGATGAGCGTTTGGCCGCTTTCTTGGGCGAATTCGACGGCGAGGCTCGACGGTGCGGAAACGGCGGCAATCACAGGGATGCGGCCGGCCAGGGCTTTTTGCATGATTTCGAAGGAGGCGCGGCCGCTTACCAACAATATATGTTTGGTCAAAGGAAACAGATTGTTGAGGAAGGCGTGGCCTAAAACTTTGTCGACGGCGTTATGGCGGCCAACATCTTCGCGTAGCACGACGAGCTTTCCTTTGAGATCGAAAAGCGCAGCAGCGTGGAGGCCGCCGGTTTTTTCGAAGGTTTGTTGTTTCGCGCGAATTTTTGAAGGAAGGCCTTGAATGACTTTGGCGTCGACGGACAGTTTGGCGGTTAGTTTTGGGAAATGTTGATGGACGGCGTCGATGCTGCTTTTGCCGCACAAGCCGCAGCTTGAGGACATGAAGACGTGACGCGTGAGGCGTTTGAAATCGATTTCAACATCCGACGACAAAAAAACGTTGAGGACATTTTTGTCGCGGTTGCGCGGATAGGGTTCGATTTTGGCAATGTGTTCGCGTTTGGTGATCAGACCTTCGCTTAAAAGAAAACCGGCGGCGAGTTCGTTGTCGTGCCCGGGCGTGCGCATGGTCACGCTGATCGGTTGATTGTCGACGCGGATTTCCAGCGGCTCTTCGCAGGCCACGAAGTCGGTTTCGGCGGCGACAGTTTTGCCGTCTTGCCAACGAATTATTTTGGTTTCGCGTTGCACTTGTGAGTCCTTAACACTTAATTCTTTCGTAGCAATGATTCGAGTAGTTCTTTTTGACATCGATGGCACGCTCATTCACACCGGCGGGGCAGGGGTGAAGGCTTTTGCGCGCGCGTTTTCGGAGGAGTTTGGTTTGCATGATGGTTCGGAAAACCTGAAGTTCGCGGGCCGCACAGATGTTTCTCTCGTGCGCGAATTTTTTAACCTGCACAAAATCGATCCGACGCCGGAACATTTTCAGCGGTTCTTCAACGTCTACATTCATTGGCTGGAAAAGATGGTCGCTGATTGTGACGGCGGGATTTTTCAAGGCGTTGAAAATTTCTTTGCGCAAATGAATTTGTTGGCGGGGCGGCCGGCGGTGGGATTGCTCACGGGCAATATCAAGCGCGGCGCGGAAATTAAATTGCGACACTTTGGAATTTGGGACCGGTTTGCGTTTGGTGGGTTTGCGGATGATCACGAAGAACGCGACCACATTGCCGCGGTCGCCCGCCAGCGGGGTGAAAAGCATTTCGGCAAACCCGTGCGCAACGATGAAGTGCTGGTCATTGGTGATACACCGCTGGATGTGCGGTGCGCGCGAGCGATCGGAGCGAAGGTTTTGGCGGTGGCGACCGGGTCTTATACCGTTGCGCAGCTTCGCGAA
The DNA here is from genome assembly GCA_025934545.1 of Verrucomicrobiia bacterium. GTDB lineage: Bacteria > Verrucomicrobiota > Verrucomicrobiia > Limisphaerales > Palsa-1400 > JAICXV01. The sequence continues at coordinate 805 of JAICXV010000250.1, read as the reverse complement.
TATCAGCCGGATTGGGCCGCGGAAGATCTCGCGGCGGTTGACGCGACGCAAATTTTGTCGGATTAGGGGAAATTACCGCGGGCGAAGGCAGGCTAATACCTGAGCAAGGTCATTGACGATAGGGCGCGTGCGTCATTAGATTTCCTCACGCTGATTAAGGTCAGTTAGAAAACATGATTAACTTTTTGCGAAACCTTTTTTGCTCGTCGCTCGGCAAAAAATATATCATGTCCATCACCGGTTTCACGCTGTTCGGTTTCGTTATCGCGCACATGGTGGGAAATCTTCAAATTTTTCTCGGCGCCGAAGCGATCAATCGTTACGGACATTTTCTGCAGAGCAACGTCGAACTACTTTGGCCGGCGCGCATTTTCTTGCTGGTTATTGTCCTCTTGCACATTTGGTCGGCGTCGCGTTTGACGATTGAGAATCGCGCAGCGCGTCCGATCGGATACGCGGAATGGAATCCGACGGTGGCCAGTTATGCGTCGCGCACGATGATGATGAGCGGCTTGATCATCGCGGCGTTCGTCGTTTATCACATTTTACATTTCACCGTGATGGTCAGTGCGGTGAACATGGCGAAGGACCACGCTGATTTTGCGCATGATCCTTACTTCATCGACGCAGAAGGACGGCACGATATTTATAAGATGATGATTGTTGGGTTCCGACAGCCGATGGTCGCGGTGTTTTATATCATTGGCGTTGGTCTTCTCTGTATTCATCTCAGCCACGGAATCGCGGCGATGTTTCAATCGCTTGGTTGGAAAAAGCGAAGCTATGCGCGATTGATCGATAATGG
>JAICXV010000507.1 GCA_025934545.1 Verrucomicrobiia bacterium | reverse complement strand
GTCGCGCTCGACCTCGATGGCCGGGTTATCGGCGACGCCGGTGCTGACGGGCCGTACGTCGTCTCCTCGATCACCCTGCTGCCGCAGGGCGGCCAGCAGACTTGCACCGTCTCGCTGCTTTCGGCGCCCTGGAAGACGCAACCGATGGCCGCGGGCCACTGCACAATGTCAGTGGTTTTGAGCACATCAAATTGCCCGGCCTCAAGCCAAGCTTACCTTACAAAGATCCATTCACGCGCGTGCCACGGATCATCGTCGACATCTGCGCCGCGCGCCCAATTAATTTGGCGATCATCGACGGCATCACCGCGATGAATCACGGCGAAGGTCCATGGACCGATCAAACCGGCGCTATCAAAATGACGAAGCCGGGAATTTTGATCGCTGGCCTTAACCCGGTTTCGACGGACGCCGTCGCGACTGCCGTGATGGGCTACGACAATCCGCGCGCGCCGAAAGGCGTTCATCCATTCGACATTTGCGACAACCACCTGCTCATGGCCGATGAAGCCGGGCTCGGCACTGCCGATCTGGCGAAGATTGATGTTCGTGGGCTAAGTATCGCCAAGGCGCGCTATCCGTATGGTTGATCGGTGGAGTCGTGTGCAAAGCGCAGCGCTCTGAGCTTCGCCGAGATCTTTCGGGGTCCGACTACGCTTCTTCGCAGCCGTTTTTTTCAATAACCTCTCGCGGCGGTCCTTGCTTAAGCCAAACCATCAACAGCCCGACGTCTGATGGCGTTACCCCCGAAATGCGAGATGCCTGGCCGAGCGTGGCTGGTTTGATCTTGGCCAGTTTTTGCCGGGCCTCAGTCCGCAAACTCGGAATTTTCGCGTAATCCATCCAGTCGGGGATCTGTTTCCCTTCAATATTGTGTAGTTTAGCTACTTCACTTTCCTGCCGGGCAATATAGCCTTCGTACTTAAGCGCGATCTCGACCTGCTCGACCACTTCTTGCGGCAGATCGGTTCGCGCGCACGGCATCTTTGCGTAGGTCGATTCCGGGCGGCGAAGGATCTGCGCGAGTGTGTCCGTGCCAACGCGCGTTTTCTCGAGCCGTTCCAATTCCCCTTCTACGGCCTCTTTTTTGGCAATGAACTTTTTATGGTTTCGTGCCGGCAGCAAACCGATGTCATAACCGAGCTGGCTCAAGCGCATGTCGGCGTTGTCCTGGCGGAGCAATAATCGGTATTCAGCGCGCGACGTGAACATGCGGTAGGGCTCAACCGTTCCTTTCGTTACCAAGTCGTCGATGAGCACTCCGATGTAAGCTTCGTTGCGTCGCAAGATAACTGGATCTTTTTGCTGCACCCGACGAGCGGCGTTGATGCCGGCAATCAACCCCTGCGCTCCGGCTTCTTCGTAACCCGACGTCCCGTTGATTTGGCCAGCCAGAAATAGATTGCGACAGACCTTTGTTTCGAGCGAGGGATGAAGTTGAGTTGGGAACGCGAAGTCGTATTCGACGGCGTAGGCCGGCCGCATAATTTCGGCGTTTTCGCAGCCGATGATTGTTCGAACCATTTCGTGCTGGACCTCAAATGGAAGGCAGGTCGAGAACCCGTTGACGTAGATTTCGTCCGTCGCAATGCCTTCGGGCTCCAGAAAAATCTGTTGCCGTTCCTTGTCGGGAAACTTCACGATCTTGTCTTCAATCGACGGACAGTAACGCGGACCGACGCCTTCGATCACGCCGGAATACATCGGCGACTTGTGCAGATTCGCGCGGATGATCTCAGCGGTCTTGTCGGTCGTGTAAGTGACATAACATGGGAGTTGGCCGTCGATTTGTCCAACAATCGAACCGGGTGGATACTTGGGATTTTTAGATGGTTGTTCCACGTGGAACAATTTCGCGGGAGCAGATTCCGTATTTTGTTCCATGTGGAACAAATCATCTTTCCAATATGTGAACCAGGGAACGGGATCGTCGCCAGGCTGTTCCTGCGTCTTCGAAAAATCGATGCTTTTTCGGACGAGGCGGGGTGGGGTGCCTGTCTTCAGTCGGCCTAGTTCCAAACCGATTTCGGCGAGCGAACCGGACAAACCCATCGCCGCAGTTTCCCCTGCCCGACCCCCGGCTTGTTGGTTCTGGCCGATATGCATTAATCCACGCAAAAAGGTCCCCGTGGTAATAACCACAGTAGTTCCGTGGTACTGGATTTCGAGCGTGGTCTCGACACCAAAAGCCGTCCCGTCTTTGAACAAAATTTTTGCGGTCTGGCCCTGTTTGCAGTCCAAGTTGGGCTGGCGTTCACAGATCCACTTGAGCCGAAATTGATACGCCTTTTTATCGCATTGCGCGCGCGGCGCCCAAACGGACGGGCCCTTTTTTGTGTTTAGCATCCGGAACTGCAAACCGGTCATGTCGGTTGCCTTTCCCATCTCGCCGCCGAGCGCGTCGATTTCGCGGGCGAGATGCCCTTTCGCTAAACCGCCGATGGCTGGATTGCAGGACATCTGCCCGATCGTGTCCAGATTGATCGTCAGCAGCAAAGTTTCACAACCCATGCGAGCCGCAGCCAAAGCCGCCTCGACGCCGGCATGGCCGGCACCGACGACAATGACATCGTACTTTTTTGGATAGACAAACATCTTTTGAGATGTGGCGGAACGAATTGTTGCGACTCCCTAAATCAATTGTTCCACGTGGAACAAAGGCTCAAATTGCTGAATACTTCGCTTCAAACGGCGACTGGCCTTTCATCTTCTTCAGTCGACCATTTGCCGACAGATGTTCGCAGACCTTGAAGACAGTTTCAAGATCGTCGGTGCCGATTTTTTGCGCCAGCGTTTCCAAAGGCATCGGTTGGGACGAAACAGTGCCTATTATTTTCAATTGGAGTTGGATGACCGCTTCAGCGGCTTTTTTTCCAGCTTCAACGCCTGGCTGGTGATATGCATTTATATTGACGAGCGAGGCGTAAAACCCAACGGCCCTCTCGAAGAGTGCAATTAATACTCCTACCGTCATCGCATTGACACTCTGTATCGTTAACGTGACCGATTCACGACCGTTTTGACGCAACGCGGCCCTTGTTCCGAGTAAAAAGCCACTTAGAAAGTCGCCCGAAGTCACGTCCTTTTCAACAAACAGTCGATTGGAAGGTGCATCACCGTCTTCGAGCACTTCGATAAACGTCACAAAGAAATTCTTCACGCCTTCTCGTAGTTGCTGAACATACGCGTGTTGGTCGGTGGAGCCTTTGTTGCCGTAAACAGCAATGCCCTGATTCACCATGTGACCGTTTCGATCC
>JAICXV010000773.1 GCA_025934545.1 Verrucomicrobiia bacterium | reverse complement strand
TCATGTCCGGCCGCGCTCCGAGCGAGACCGACCAGCCAACGATGACCAAGCCGGGCACGGAAAAGTGTATCGCGCTTATTTACGAAGGCGTTGAAGCCGTCCGCAAAATTCGCGATGTCCTCGGGCCGACCGATCCATCGAAGGCACCCCCCGGATCCATCCGCCGCGAATTCGGCTCGAATATCATGGTGAACGCCGCGCATGCGAGCGATTCGGAAGAAAGTTCCGCGCGGGAAATGAAGATCGTCAAAGTGGAAGACAACAACTTCCGTCCGGTCGTCGAAGAATTCTACGGTAAGATTTAAGGAGACCGTCAGGCCGCAGCCGGCGTTGGCGTCAAAAACTGGTGTTTGCCGGCGAATTGCATAGCTTGTTCACTTCGTGACCGGCCCGCAATCCAATCGAACTTCGGCATTTGGCGCGACCGATTATCTTTTTGTCATCGGCCTCACGTTGATCACATTTGCGGTGTATGCGCGCGCGCTTCCCGGCGGAATGATTCTCGATGACGAGATGATGCTCAATTCCGCAGTGCAATCACCCATTGGGCTGCATACGATTTGGTTCACGACGATTTTGCCGGATTATTTTCCACTGACGTTCACATCGCTCTGGGTTGAATGGCGTCTTTGGGGCGGAAGCATGGTCGGCTACCATATCACGAACGTCCTTCTTCACGTCATCAGCGCGGTGGTGCTGTGGCGCGTGTTGCGGCGGCTCAAAATTCCAGGTGCGCCGATCGCGGCGTTGTTGTTCGCGGTTCATCCGGTTTGTGTGGAATCGGTCGCTTACGTCAGCGAACGGAAGAACACACTGGCGATGCCGTTCTTTCTCGCGGCGATTTTGTTTTATCTCAAATCGCGCGAAACGGATTCCGAGAGGCCTCGCAGTCCGACGAAATATTACGTTTTGTCTCTGGTCTGTTTCGCGCTGTCGCTGTTGAGCAAGACCGCAGTCGTTCCACTACCCTTCGTGGTGTTGATTTGCGATTGGTGGCAATCAAATCGAGGCGACAACGCGCCACGTTCAGTTTTCAAATCTCAACTTCTTCGCGTGGCTCCCTTCTTCGTCCTGTCCGCTGCGATGGGCTTAATCACGATGTGGTTTCAGAGTCATCGCGTCATCATGACGGATGTCGTGCAAACTGCGAATTTTGCGACGCGGCTCGTGACCGCTGGTTGTGCGGTTTGGTTCTATTTGTGGAAGGCGCTTTGGCCCGTGAATCTCTCGTTTATGTATCCGCGCTGGGAAATTTCAGCGGCGGCGTTTTGGACGTGGATACCATTATTTGCGCTCGTCATTTTGATTGTCGCGTTTTGGATGCTGCGTCGGCGGGCATGGGCGCGGCCAGTCGCGTTTGCCTTCATCTACTTCCTGCTGATGCTGCTGCCCATCCTCGGTTTCGTGGACATTTATTATCTCAAATATTCACTCGTCGCCGATCATTGGCAGTATTTCGCTATCATCGGCCCGATCGCACTGGTCGCGGCCGTTTTGTCCAAACTGCGATTGCCACAGAGTTTGCCGCAGGAAAGTTTGGCTGCGGTTGTCATCGCTGTGCTCGCGTTTTTGTCGTGGAAAGACGCGGCGCTTTATCGCGATGCCGAACTCGTCTGGCAAGACACCGTCGAGAAAAACCCGAATTCCGCTTTCGCGCAGAACAGT
>JAICXV010000059.1 GCA_025934545.1 Verrucomicrobiia bacterium | reverse complement strand
GTTCCTCGTCTGGACTGCGAAAGGAATAATGCGGGCGACATGTTGGACAATTCCTGTCCAGTTGCAATTCAAAAAAAACTTAAAAACATTAGGTTTGCCGCCAGAATACGCCGTGCTTTTCGTGTCCCGACCAGTAAACTCCTTTCAGTGAACGGTTTCATCCAGTCATCGCCGCTGTGGCTGCTCGCCCGCACCAATGCCTTGCAGCATTGGCGCCGCATGAAATCATTGCGCACCCAATCCCGGCTCCTGTCTTCGTCGATTGGACTGTTTATCGTCGCTTACCTCAGCCTTTCGTTTTTACTGTTCCGATTCGGCCTGAAATTTCTGAATAACTTTCCCGCGCTCGGACCGCTTTTGACCGAACGGCTCCTTTTTCTTTTGTTCGTCTTCCTGTTCGTGCTGCTCATCTTCAGCAACATCGTCATCGGTTACAGCAATTACTTTCGCAACCGCGAAACGCAGTTCCTCGTCACACTGCCGATTTCACCGAAAACCATCTTTCGCTGGAAATTTTTCGAATCGGCCTTGCTTGCATCATGGGCATTTGTGTTTCTGATTGCGCCGCTTCTGGCCGCCTACGGTCTGACGCGCGCTGTCCACTGGCACTTCTATCTGATGACTCTCGCCGCCGTTGGCATGTTTATCATTCTGCCGGGCGTGGCTGGCGCGTGGGTCGCGTTGAATTTGGGCCGCTATCTGGACCGACGCACCTTTCAGATAACAGCCGTCGTTGCGGTTTGCATCCTCGTACCGCTGGTCGCGATCTGGTTTCGGCCCGAGCCGCTTACCGAAGAAACCACCGACGCCCGCGTCCTCGTCACACTCGACAAAATCATGATGCACACCAATTTCGCTGAATGGCCGTGGCTGCCGAGTTATTGGCTTTCGGCCAGTGTACTGAATTGGGCGGAAGGCGCGCTCAGCTCCGCCCTTTTTTTCCTTCTCGTCTTATTGAGCAACGTGCTCTTGTTCGGTTTTCTTTCCTTCACAACGCTTGGCAAACAGTTCTACGAATCGTTCGCAACCGTGCAAAGTCGCGCTAGCATTTTCCAAAGTTGGGACTGGTTCAAACGTCGTGGCGAACGCCGCATTGAATTCACTTACCCACGCGGCCGCATCGAACGCTTCCTCGGCTATTGGCACAATCCCCCTTCCGACGTGCTCGCCATTCTCGTCAAAGACACGCGCATGTTCTGGCGCGATACACTGCAATGGGGCCAAACACTCGTCCTCCTCGGGCTGCTCGGCGTTTACATCATCAACCTGCGCCATTTCTCGCAACAACTGACCAGCCCATTTTGGATCCATCTCGTCTGCTATCTAAACCTCGGCGCGTGCGCCCTCAATCTTGCAACGCTCACCACGCGCTTTGTTTTTCCGCAATTTTCATTGGAAGGAAAACGCCTCTGGATCATCGGCATGGCCCCGCTCGGTTTGATCCAGGTCCAACGCGCAAAATATTGGCTGGCCAGCCGCGCCGCGCTCACCATTACGCTCATCCTCATTTTCGTTTCCTGCCGCATGTTGCAAATGCCGCTCGATCGCACATTCTACCTCGCCCTCATCATTTCGACGATGACCTTCACCTTGACCGCGCTCGCCACCGGCCTCGGTGCTTTGTATCCAAATTTTCGCGAAGATAACCCGTCAAAAATCGTCAGCGGCTTCGGGGGGACGCTTTGTCTCGTGCTTAGCTTTCTCTACATCGTCGCGTCCGTCGCACTTCTCGCGTTGGGTTCGCCCTGGGGCTGGAAAGGTGAAACATCCGTAAGCTGGATTATCGGAAGCTGGCTTGCCTTCGCTGCGCTTTCCCTGGCCGTCGGATGGATCCCCTGGCAACTCGGTCTCAGCCGTTTGTCCAAATTTGAAATGTGATCTTTCTCGGCCCTGTGCGTGAAGTTTTTACCTCACGCGTGAAATCCAAACATCCACGCGCTTATCTTTGCCTTGTTGTTTCTAAAAAACCTCGAGTTTACAGGCATTTGCAACGATGCGCCCGGTTCGCCAACACGTGGCACGAATTAGGCTAAATAGAAACCGTAGAGAGGCTGGAATGGGATAAGAACCTTGGAGAGGCTGCTGGAGGTGGAGCCTGGGGAAAAGTCCAAGGTCCTTCCGTCGAACTGCGCCTTATCCCATTGCCGGCCTCTCTACTTTCTTTTCTTCCTCGCCCATTCTGCTCCCGCTATTCTTTTGCCGTGAACCAGGTCATCAGCGTCCGCGGCATTTCCAACCAAAAATTCCTTGACCTCTATGCGCGGCCCGGCCGAATCGGGCTTGCTGGCGGCAGCACTTTAATCGATCGCGTCATCCGCCGCGCCGAACGACGCGTCCAATCCGAAGGCAAATGGGGCACATGGTCGCATGCCTTTATTTGCGGCGAACGCCGTCTCGACGGCCATCAATGGGTCATCGAATCCGATCTCGCCGCCGTCCGTAAACACATCCGTTTCGGCGTGCAGGAAAATCGCGCGAGCAAATACTACGACGAAGAACTTTACGGCGTCCTGGCTATCCTCGACTTCGGCCTTTCCGAACACCAATTCCGTTCGCTCCTCTGTCACGGCCTCCAACTCATGTCTGATGCGACGAAATATTCCGTGCGCGAACTTTTCGGAACTCTGATCGCGTTAAAAAAACCCGAACTGCGCGGCAAAGAAAATGTTCTGGCCCGCGACGAATCTTTTTTCTGTTCAGCCTTCGTCCAACATCTCTTCCGCCAGATTGGAATCGACCTCGCCCCCGGAGTTTCCGCCAAACACACCACACCCGAAGACATCGCCGCGACCCTGGTTCCGCACACACGCTGGGTTCTCGAACGCGATCTTGGTGAAAGTAAAACCAAAGAAAAACTGCGCAAAATCGTCGCCCGCGTCCGAACCCCATCGCGCGCCAGGTAAATCGCAGTGCCTTTTACTCTTGTTCGGTCGAAAGCAAGACCCGGATTTTTTGCAGAACCTCAAGGATGGTCTGCTCGTCCACCTGCCCAATGTGTTTTGCCTTGCGGGATTTCCAATCGAGATTTTTTATTTGATCGGATAAGACAACTCCACCAACCGGCAGACCCGTTGGAAGCACAACTTCGAACGGATAATTTTTCGCGTGGCTCGTGATCGGACAACACAAGGCCAGCCCAACTTTACGATTATAAGCCTCTGGCGATAGAACAATCGCCGGCCGACGGCCAGCCTGTTCATGCCCGGCTTGTGGATGCATGTCCAGCCAGACCAAATCCCCTCTTGCCGGCGCGTATGTCTTTTTCACCAGACTTCTTTTCCCTGGGGTGCGCCAAATTCCAAACTCTTGTGAATGTTCTTGGCGCTTACTCCTCGCAAAAGCTCTTTCAACGACGTCGGCTCTGACGCCACCGGGGTCACTATCAATCGGCCGCCGCGCAAAGATAAATCGACCAACGAACCGGTTTTAACACGAGATTGGCGCGCAAACGCATTTGGAATCCGCAGCGCAAGGCTATTTCCCCATTTTTGAATTCTGCTTTGCATGTATCTACACTGTAGACACAGGACAATTCGTCAGCAAGCTATTATGCGAGGCTACGCCGGCGATTCCACTTCCGCCAGCTTGCGATACAACGTCGCCACACTCACCCCGAGCAATTGCGCCGCCGCTTCTTTGTCCCCACCCGTTTGCGCCAGCGCGCGATTGAGGTAAGCCGACTCCTGTTCGCGCAGAAAATCTTTCAATGACGCGATGGGCTGCGCAAAACCCGTCGGCGCATGCGTCGCCGCTGCGGCAGCTTCTTTGGCTGTGCGGATTTGCGTATCGCTTGGGCTCGGCGGCGTCGCCTTTACTTCGATGATCTCGTCGTTGTCGTCCGAACTGGACGCAATCTTTTGAAACATCGGCGGCAGATCAGCAATGCGCACCACGCCGTCATCGCACAAGGCGCAACCGCGTTCGATCGCATTCTCCAATTCGCGCACATTGCCCGGCCAATCATGCTGCGACAACAACTCCATCGCTTTGCGCGTGATCTGGTAAGGCTTGCCGTTTTTCGGGTTCAGACGCCCCTTCAAAAAGTGCACAACCAACAACGGCAGGTCCTCTTTATGCTCGCGCAACGCCGGCATATGAATCGGGATCACGTTCAGGCGATAATACAAATCTTCGCGGAAAGTGCCTTCCTTGATGCGCTTCTCCAGCGTTTCATTCGTCGCGGCCAACACCCGCACATTCACCGTCATCGGCACGTTATCACCGACGCGCCGGACTTCCTTTTCCTGCAACACCCGCAGCAAACGGCTTTGCAACACTGCGGGCATCGTGCCGATTTCATCGAGGAAAATCGTTCCGCCATCCGCTTCCTGGAACAAACCTTTCTTATCCGTGACCGCTCCGGTGAACGCGCCCTTGCGATGACCGAACAACTCCGACTCCAGCAAATTTTCCGGCAATGCACTACAGTTAATCGGCACAAACGGCGCGAACTGGCGGCGGCTGTTATAATGCAGCGCGCGCGCAATCAATTCCTTGCCCGTGCCGCTCTCGCCCAAAATCAGCACCGTGCTGTCGGTGTCGGCGACGCGTTCAATCATCTTGAACACGTCCTGCATTTCCTGCGACGTGCCGATGAGCTGGTTGAACTGATACTTTTTCTTGAGCTGCTTCCGCAGGTAAACGTTCTCCGAAACCGCCTCGCTATAAGAGAGCGCGCGACGGATGCAGAGCTTGAAATCGTCGATCTTGAACGGCTTGGCCAGATAATCGAAAGCCCCCTTCTTCATCGCATCGACCGCCGTCTCGATCGTCGCAAAACCCGTGATCATGATGACCGTCGCTGGAGGCGTTACACTGCGGGCCTTCTGCAGCATGTCCAGGCCGTAAGGCGTTTTATTCTTGTCGAGATAGAGATCCGTTACGACGAGATCTGGCCGTTGCGTCTCCAGGGCTTCCGCGGCAGCGTCGATATTGCTGAAAGGAAACACTTCATGGCCTTCGGAGCGAAGCAGCTCCGTCACCATCTGCAACATAGTTATCTCATCATCAAGAAGGAGGACTCTCGCCATAAAAGCCATGGTAGGGCAAACCCCTGCAACGCGGCAAGCCTTCGTTCATTCCGACAAAATGTCTAATGCTCAATGCCCAATGCCTAATAATTAAATGGCAGCAAACCAGTTCTCCTGACCAAATCGGAGTAAAAATTAAGATCCGCTCCGGTCGTAATTAACTTCGAAAACCGCCCTTTGACTTTAGTCCCGCGGGTTTTAGCTTTAAGTAAGGAGTCGGGATGGAGCCCGGGACTGAGGAAACACACAAAGAGCACGAGCAACCGGGCGCAGCCGAGCCGCAGCGACCGAGTCTGTTCAAGCGCCCACGGTTCATCATCATCGGTTCGATTCTCTTAGTCCTTTTCACGATTGCCGGCCTGATCTGGTTTCAACATTCGAAATCTTACGAATCGACCAACGACGCCTTCATCGATACGCACACCGTTTCGATCGCGCCGCAAGTCGCGGGGCAAGTGCTGCAGGTTCCCGTGAACGATAATCAACTCGTGAACGCAGGTGATTTACTCGTGCAGATCGACCCGAGCACTCTCAATGCGCGACTGGCGCAGGCCAAAGCGACAGTGGCGTTGAACCAATCCAAGTTGCAGGTCGCGCAAGTCGAATTAACCAACGCCTTCTCGCAGCTTAACTCAGCGCACGCGGTCGAAGCGCAAGCGCAGGCGCAGGCCACGGCGGTTGAAGCTGAATCGAAGCGGGCGGAAGAAGATGTCGCGCGCGGCCGCCAGTTGCGGACGAACAATGTGATTTCGCCCGAGGAGTTCGACCACCTCGTCGCCACCGCTCGGACGGCAAACGCGAATTTCGCAGCAGCAAAAAAACAAGTGGCCGCTCAACACTCACGCCTGAGTGAAGCAACGAATCTGGTTTCTTCAGCGCGCGCGCAAATCGTCGCAGCACAGGCCCAGATCCAGCAGGCGCAAGCCGACGTCGAAAGTGCCCGACTGGACGTGGAGAAAACAATCATCGTCGCTCCTATGGCCGGACGCGTGACGAAGAAGGCGATCGAGCGCGGCGCATTTGTCGCGATAGGCCAAAGCATGATGGCGATCGTGCCAGAGCAATTGTGGGTGAGCGCGAATTTTAAGGAGACGCAGTTGCGCTACATGCGACCCGGGCAGCACGTGCAAATAAAGATCGATGCGTTTCCCAAAACCAATTACGCCGCGCACGTCGATAGCATCCAGGCGGGCAGTGGATCGTTCTTCAGTCTGTTGCCGCCGGAAAACGCCGTGGGTAACTACGTCAAAGTGGTGCAGCGCGTGCCCGTCAAGATCGTCTTCGATTCGCTCGATCCGGGGCAGTTACTTGGGCCGGGAATGTCGGTCGTGCCGACGGTGAATGTTCGCGATTTTCATTGGCCCATTTGGACATGGATTCTCGCGCTGGTCATGGTCGCGTTGGTCATCGTGTGGTGGTGGAACAAACGCGCGACGGAGGCTTGATGCATGAATGGCGAACAGCATTGGCGTCCCAGTTGCAGCCCGTGGTTGATCGCCGTTTCGGTAATGATGGCGACATTCATGGAAATTCTCGACACTTCTGTCGCGAACGTCGCCTTGCCGCATATCGCCGGAAATTTGTCCGCGACGACGGATGAATCGACATGGGTGCTGACGAGTTATCTCGTGGCGAACGCAATCGTCTTGCCGGCGGCGGGTTGGCTGAGCAATTACTTCGGACGCTGGAAGACCTTGTTCACCTGCATCATCCTGTTCACGGTCGCTTCGGTCCTATCAGGCCTGGCGCCGACGATTGGATTTCTCGTCGCCGCGCGAGCGATTCAAGGTCTCGCGGGCGGCACGTTGCAGCCGATTGCCCAGGCAGTGTTGTTGGAAAGTTTCCCGCCCTCAGAACGCGGCGTGGCCATGGCGGTGTTTGGATTGGGCGTAGTCGTTGCGCCGACTGTCGGACCCACACTCGGCGGATGGATCACGGACCATTATTCGTGGCGTTGGATTTTTTATATCAATGTGCCGGTGGGAATTGTCGCTGCCTTGATGACGCGCGCGTATGTTGAGGACCCGCCCTATATCGCAAGTCGTCGCGGCAAAGGAACGATTGATTATTCTGGCTTTGCTCTGTTGGCGATCGCGCTCGGGTTGCTCCAACTGGTGCTCGATAAAGGGCAAGAGGACGATTGGTTTGCGGCGAACTGGATCCGGTGGGCGACGTTAGGCGCGCTCGCTTGCGGTGTCGGATTTTTCATTCGCGAGTGCAAGGCCGACCATCCGCTGGTCGATTTGCGCGTATGGCGAAACCGAAATTTTTCGGCGGGCGTGCTTCTAATTTTCATCACGGGCGCGGTGCTCTACAGCACCATCACGTTGCTCCCGTTATTTCTCCAAACCTTAATGGGATACACAGCGCTGCAAAGCGGCTTTGCGCTCAGTCCGCGTGGGTTGGGCGCCATCGGTTCGATGCTAATCATCGGGAGAATCACGAAGAAGGTCGACAATCGCATCCTCATTTTCATCGGATTCATCCTTGTTGCATTGTCGTCCTATTGGTTCGGCGAGATCACGCTGAACATGGGAATGGCCAGCGTTGTTTGGCCCAATGTTTTGAACGGCGTCGGTGTGAGTTTCATTTTCGTGCCGCTGACCACCATGGCGATGGGAACTTTGCCGATGCAACAGATCGGTAACGCAACCGGGCTCTACAATCTCATGCGCAACATCGGTGGCTCCGTTGGTATTTCGCTGGTGACAACGTTCCTGGCGCGAGACGCGCAAGTCCATCAAATGATGATGTCCGCCCATACGACGCCATACGATCCGGCGCTGCAACAGCGCGTGCATCAAGCCGCCGGTTCGCTAGCATCGCATTTCGGCGAGCACGATGCGATCGTGCGCGCCTATCAACTCATCTACAACAGCATGTTGGGCCAGGCGCAACTTTGGTCGTTTGTCGACAACTTCCGATGGGTTGCACTATTGACTGCCGCTTGCGCGTTCGCCGTCTTTTTCTTCCGCAAAGTGCGTGCGACCGGGGCCGTTGCCGCGCATTAAAGCTTCGAGATTTTTCGAAAATGCAAAGGCGAAACCACCGCGTAGCGGTTTCCGATTGTATCCGTGAAATTTATTCCACGGGACAGTGCTAGCTAAAGGTCGATTCGTCGGCGCAGCGACGATTGAACCCGAATGGCGCTCAAGTTCATTCCAACAAAATGTCTAATGCCCAATGTTTAATGTTCAATGCTCACGAGGCAACTTCTCTCTCCCTCTCAGCTTGACCGCCAACCCAAGAGGTCTAACATCAAATGAGATTGCTGACTGAAAACGCTCGAACATGTCATTATCAGGTAAAACAACCAACCAATCAACGGTAGATGACTAACACCCGTGCAATCCGCCGCAGTCATATACATTGTGCTCGGGGTGGCGATTGTGTTTGCGCTCTTCATGCGAAGCAGACGTAAAGAAAGAATTCCAATATTAACGCTCACTGAGAAGGACAAAGCAGATCTACGAGAGGTGCGGCGCGAACTTGGAATATGGAGAATCCTGGCCCGGCTCGTCGGTGGGTTAAGTTCCCTTTTGTTCATCGTCGGCGTTTCATCT
>JAICXV010000138.1 GCA_025934545.1 Verrucomicrobiia bacterium | reverse complement strand
GCAAGCTGGTGCCCGGCGACCGTTGGCAGGTGTTCGAGCAGCACACGTTTCGCGGCGCGCAGAACGCCATCCCCGAACCCCGTGAATGCGCGGTTGGCGACGTGACCGGCGACAAAAAGAACGACCTGATTATCATGGTCCACGACCGGATTCTCGTTTACCCGCAGGAATAAATGACACGCGAAGTTTTAGGCACGCACCAAAAAGCGCTGCAGATCAATCTGGATCCCACGAAGTACGGCACGTTCGCCGAGATCGGCGCGGGCCAGGAAGTGGCACGCTGGTTTTTCCGCGTCGGCGGCGCCTCGGGGACGATCGCCAAATCCATTTCCGCTTATGACATGGTCGTGAGCGACGCGATTTACGGACACGCCCCGCGTTACGTCAGCCGCGAGCGTCTGGAAACGATGCTGGAGTACGAATATAATCTCCTGCTCGAACGCCTCGCCAAAACGCGCGCCAGCACCACGCGCTTTTTTGTTTTTGCCGATACCGTCGTTGCGCGCAGTTATTCGCGGCACGACGATGCTCACGGCTGGCTCGGCATCCGTTTTCAAACTGAACCGCAACATGAGCCGTCGCAAATCGTCATGCACGTGCGGCTGTGGGACAAAGAAAATGTCCAGGAACAGGAAGCGCTCGGCATCGTCGGCGTCAACCTCGTGCACGGCGCGATGTATCTGCGCGACGATCCGGAAACGCTTCTGCAATCGCTGGTCGACAACATTGGTTCGGACCGCATTGAAGTGGATATGATCCGCTTTTCCGGCCCGGCTTTTGCGGAGGTCGATAATCGCATCATGGCGCTCAAGCTGGTGCAAAACGGCCTGACCGACGCCGCGTTGTTCACGACCGAAGGCGAAGTGGTGCAACCGGCGGATGCGTTTTACAAAAAATCGTTGCTCGTCGAACGCGGCAGTTTCCGCCCGATTACCAAACTGACACTCGACATGTTCCGTTGTGCGCAAGCGCAATTTGTTCAGGACCCGAAGGTGCAAGGCGAAGAGGTGCTCACCATCATGGAGATGACGCTGAAGAGTCTCACCGAAGGTAATGCCATCGATTACCGCGACTTCCTCGATCGCGTCGACATTCTCGGCACGCTCGGCAAAACCGTGCTCGTCTCCGATTACCTCGAGTATTACCGGGTCGCTCAATATTTCTTCCGTTACACCAAAAAGATGATCGGCATCGCCATGGGCGTTCCGAGCCTTAAAGAAATTTTCGACGAAAAATATTATGCGAATCTGGATGGCGGCATTTTGGAATCGTTCGGACGCATGTTTAAAAACGACTTGCGCCTTTATGTCTATCCGTGGCTGGACCCGAAGTCCGGAGCGCTCATCACGGCGACGAACTTGCGCGTCACGCCCAACCTCGCTCATCTGCATGCTTTTGCCGTCGAAAATAAGTTGATCGAGAACTTGAAAGATTACGACCAGTCCTGCCTCGGTATCGCGTCGCGCGATGTGCTGCAAAAAATTCGCGCAGGCGACAAGAGTTGGGAGAATCTGGTTCCACCGCAAGTTGCACAGATTATCCGCGATCGAAAGCTTTTCGGTTGCAAGGACAAGTGTTAATCAAAACCGCACGTCGGCCGCATAGATAAAGAAGAACTATGAGCAAAACCGCACTTCTCTTCGCCGGGCAAGGCGCGCAGTTCGTCGGGATGGGCAAAGATTTTGCCGAACAAATTCCTGATGCGAAGAAATGGTTCGATCGCGCCAACGAAATTCTCGGTTACGATCTGGCCAACGTTTGTTTCAACGGCCCGGAAAACGAATTGACCAAAACGGAAAATTGTCAGCCCGGCATTTTCGTCGTCAGTTGGGTCGCGTTTGAATTGCTCAAACAACGCGTGCCGAATCTTAATTTTGAAGCCACCGCAGGTTTGTCGTTGGGCGAGCTCACCGCGCTGGCGGCTGCCGGTGTATTCTCATTTGACGACGGCGTTCGCATCGCGCGTCAACGCGGTCGTTTCATGCAGGAAGCGTGCGACGTCACCAAGGGCGGGATGGCTGCGGTCCTCAACCTTGATCCTCCGGTCGTCGCTGAAGTCTGCAAGGAAGCCGATGTCGAAATGGCCAATTTAAATTGTCCCGGACAAATCGTGATTTCTGGCGAAGCCGATAAAATTGCGAAAGCTTCTGAGCTCGCGAAAGCAAAAGGGGCCAAGCGCGCCCTCGCGTTACCGGTGGCGGGCGCCTATCACTCGCGCCTGATGGCCAGCGCGAAACCAAAAGTGCAGAACATGCTCGCGGCAATCACGATGTCATCGCCAAAAGTTCCGGTGATTTCCAACGTCACGGCCCAACCGCACGGTCCAACCACGGAAATCGCCTCGCGCCTGGTCGATCAAGTGACATCGTCCGTTCGGTGGGAGGATTCGATGCGACATCTGCTGGCGCAGGGATTCACGCGTTTTATCGAACTCGGGCCCGGCAGCGCATTGACCGGTTTCATGAAACGCATCGACAAAAATGCGCAGTCGCTAAACGTCACGGATGTTTTGAGCCTTGAGGCGACGGTAAAAGCGCTGGCCGCATCGTAAGTGCTCTAGTTGTTTTTCTGACGTTCGCCTAATTGGGCGAGTGCTTTCTCGAGCATGCTGCGGGCGGCATCGTAATCGGGCCGCAAACGCAACGCCTCACGGAATTCTGCCGCTGCTTCCGCATATCGACCCTGGCTATTCAAACTCGTCCCCAGGTTGCAATGGCCTTCGGGCAACGTCGGATTCAACTCCGTGCATTTGCGAAAGTGCTCGCTCGCTTCCAGTAAATGCCCAGTGCGCGCGAGTGAGGTTGCATAACCGTTGTGAATGAGCGACAGGCTTTCCTGAGTGTGGGCACTGGCATTGCCAAGAACTTTCTCGTATTCGGGCAGAGCTTTGAGATCGAGCTCACGGTCATCAGTGACGCTTGATTTCTGGGTGTAAGCGAAGCAAAGCGTGTCGTGCGGATCGGGATAAGTGGGCACGATTTGCAACGCAATCAACGCGTGTTCGATGGCGCCGTCGTAATCATTATGTTCGAGCAGATACGCGGCAAGGTTGTTATGCGCAAAGGCGTTGTTTTTGGTCACGGCGAGCGAGCGTTCGAACAACGTGCGCGTGTTCTGCCAAGTCCAAAGATAACCGCGCGTGCAGACGGCAAGCGCGACAACTGCGGCGGTGCCTGCGACAAGGAGCACGGGTTTCTGCCATGCGACAGATTTCCAAATCGTAGCCGCAGTCATTGCAACCGCCAACGGCAGCACAATCATTGGGATATATGTGTAGCGATCGGCAAAAGCGTGCGCGCCCAACTGCACGAGTCCAATGACCGGCAACGAAGTCACGAGCATCCACAACCAGGCGATGAGCCACCACGGTTGTCGCTTGCGAACGACGATTGCAAACAGCGTCAGCCCGGCAAAAACGGCAATGGCGACAATCACTTTCCATGCCGGCCACCAAACGGGGTGCGGGTATTGCGCCGCGAGGTCAGCCGGCCAGACGAACGATTGCAGATAATGGAGGTGCGCGACGAATGCATTTTCTATACGCGCAATCATCGGGATCTTCGTCAGGCTGGTCATCGAACCCGAACCTTCGCCGGCGGCCCAGATCGTCACCGGGACAGCGGCGATTGCCAGAATCAAGAGCGGCACTTTTTCCCAAATCAGGCCTTTCAACGCGCGCCAGTTTATGTCCAATGGTTGTTTATCTTTCGGGTTCGCGCGAAGACGATTGAGCGGCCAGTAATCCAACAACAACAACGCCGCCGGCCACGTCACTTGCATCGGCTTGCACATCAATCCACAGATAAACGCAACGACCGTCCATATATACAGAGCGCGGCGCCGCTTTGCGTTCGCCACAGGAGTCGTCGCGTAATGCGCGTAGGCGAGCAGCGTGAGCATTGAGAAAAAACCGGTCGTGACATCTTTTCGTTCGGCCACCCATGCAACGGATTCCACTCGCAACGGATGCAGCGCGAACGCTGCCGCCGCAAACGCGCTCACCCACAATCGGCCCGTCATTCGTCGCCACGCCAAAAAAAGCGCAACGCTGCTGCCGATGTGAAAGAGCACGGGTGCAATGTGGAATTTGCCGCCGTCCTTGCCGAAGAGTTGCCAGTCGGTCAAGAGCGACAGCCACGTCAACGGATGCCACATATTACAGTCGCGCGTCGTGAATGCCCAGCCGACTTGCTTCCAGCTCAGTCCGAGCTGCACCTGCTTGTTCATGCTGACGTAGACGGTGTCGTCATACATCAGAAATTCGAAGTGTTGGACGGGCCAATAGACCGCGGCGACTGCCACGATCAACGCGAGGCAGATCATCCATGAATGTTTTTCGGCGCGGGCCATTCGCGTCCATTTTGCGCTGGTTTTTGTTGCGTATCAATTCTGTTCCCAAACAAAGCCCCAGCCCCCTTTCAGGCCTGCGCCTGATTTCGCAAATACGATTCTGAACGATATTCAGACAGGAGTTGTTTTCCCGCCAGGGGTTGTATGAAGACGCGCTATACTGCAAAGGTGATTGCCAGAGGGGGCCGAAACGGAAGTGTTCACACGCTCGATAAACGCTTTCGCATGGCCATTCGTCCTCCACCCGAATTGGGTGGGGACAAAGATGACGCTGGGACAAATCCGGAAGAACTGTTCGCCGCGGCTTACGGCGCATGCTTTCGATCCGCGCTGGAATCGGCGGCTCGCGCTGCCCGGGTGTCGATAAAAGATTCGACGCTCACCACTGTCGTCAACTTGAAGGAGACAAACGAAGGTGGCCAGCAATTGGGCGTCGAACTGCGCGCGGACTTGCCGGGCGTCGATCGCGTCACTGCGGAAAGACTTTTGGAACAGGCGCACCGCACGTGCCCGTATTCCAAAGCGCTTCGTGGCAACGCCGAGGTGAAACTCGCTTTGGCCAAGACCGGGCGGGTTCGCGCGAAACGGCAACTGGTGTCGTTCGGGCGATAGCCTTGGAGCGGGGACTTTAGGCCGCTTCAACGTCGATATTGCCAGAGCGCTTCGTAATACCAGCGGTTAACTCACGTCGAGAGGGAAGCGGACTGAAGTCCGCGCTCCGTTGACATAAGCCGTCGCTAACCATACCCTTCCATCCGTCCGGGTGGCGCGTTCGTCTATCGGTTAGGACACGGCCCTCTCAAGGCTGAAAGACGGGTTCGATTCCCGTACGCGCTACCAAATTCTCGTTTTGACCCCTGTTCCGCGCGCCTTAGATTGCTCACGTGTCCGACACGCTCGTCATCAACGAAATTTATGTCAGCCTGCAGGGTGAAAGCACTTATGCGGGACTGCCCTGCATTTTTGTTCGCCTGACCGCGTGCAACTTGCGTTGCTCGTATTGCGATACGGCTTATGCGTTTAAGGAAGGTGAAAAGATCGCTCTCGGACAAGTCGTGGCACGCGTGCAAGGTTTGGCCAAACCATTTATAGAAAAGAACGGATCTTTGCCATTAGTCGAATTGACCGGCGGTGAACCGCTCTTGCAAAAAGCATCGCTGCCGTTGATGAAAAAGCTGTGCGATACCGGATTTACTGTCCTGGTTGAAACGAGCGGTGCACTGGATATTTCGCAAGTCGACCCGCGCGTCCATCGCATCATGGACCTGAAATGCCCGAGCAGCGGTGAAGTGGAGCGCAATCGTTTTGAAAACATTTCGCACCTCAAAGCAAATGACGAAGTGAAATTCGTCATTGGCACGGAACAGGATTACGTTTGGGCGAAAGAACAACTCTTGAAGTTGAAGCTGTCGCAAATCTGTCCGATCCTTTTTTCATGGGTCAGCCCGTTGCAACCAGAGCAACAGGACAAGTCATTGAAACCAGTGCCTGCCGGACAGACGCCGATTTCGCGCGTGCAACTCGTCGAACAAATTATTGCTGACGCGTTGCCGGTGCGGTTCCAATTGCAGATGCACAAATTCATCTGGCCGCCTGACCAAAAAGGCGTCTGAAGTGAAAAGCAAAACACAACGCATTCTCAATCTGCTGAGCGACTACGAATCGCCGAACGTCACGTTCATCGATCCCGAAGGCGGTTGGCCAATCGTTTGGGAACGCGCCCGCGGCATGTTTGTCTGGGACGTTGAAGGCAAACGCTATCTCGATTTGACTGCTGCATTCGGTGTCGCGGCGGCCGGCCATGCTGATCCTCGCGTCATCGCTGCCGGCCAACGGCAAATGTCAAAATTGCTCCACGCGATGGGCGACGTTCATCCGCACGCACTCAAAGCGCAACTCGCACGCGAGCTCAGCCGAATCACGTTTGAACGTTGGAATCGGTCGACTGGCAAAACAATTTTTACCAATTCCGGTTTCGAAGCCGTCGAAGCCGCCTTGAAGACCGCCCTGCTCGCCACCGGCAAACCCGGCATTATCGCCTTTGAGTCCGCCTATCACGGTCTCGGTTACGGCGCGCTGTCCGCGACG
>JAICXV010000133.1 GCA_025934545.1 Verrucomicrobiia bacterium | reverse complement strand
GGTCGATGATAAATATAAAGGTCATTACCCTTTTTGGTACATGCCGCAGGCGCATCCGGAATTTATCAACGAACGCAATGAGATCCTCGTCACTTATTCCATCAACGGCTATGAACCGGCGGTGAAAGCTTGCATCGACGGCCGCGCCATTCCCGATCATTACCGTCCGAAGGCGATTCGTGTTCCGTTGAAAATGCTTGGTATAGAGTAGAAACATCGAGCGCGTCGCGCCTTGCAGAATGGGAATTCTTTGGAACGTTGACTATGTGACTACGACACATTCAATCGAAGCCGATGAACGGGGGTTGCTCGTGCATTGTCCGAAGTGCGATAAAACGAACCGGATGGAATACGCGCGGCTCGGTCAAACTTTTCGATGCGGCAATTGCCAAACAGAACTCGGCCCGCCGTCTGAGCCGGTCGAGCTTTCCACCGACGAATCATTTGCGGCGCTAACAACGAATTCAGCGCTGCCGGTTGTGGTCGATTTCTGGGCCTCGTGGTGCGGACCGTGCAAAATGTTCGGGCCGGAATTCGCTCGGACTGCGCAGGCCAACGCTGGCAAGTGGATTGCCGCGAAAGTGAACACCGAGGAATTGCCCGCCGTCGCGCAACATTTGAAAATTCAAGCAATCCCAACGTTGGTCGTCTTTAACGGCGGACGAGAAGTCGCGCGCAAACAAGGCGCGTTGCCGGGGCGATTGCTGGAGCAGTTCGTTGCGCAATCGGTGCGATGAAAACTTCGGGGATAAAAACGGTGCGTTTGCAGGGTGGCCGGATGATTCCAACCCTTGGCCAGGGCACGTGGCGCATGGGTGAAAATCGCGATCAACATAACGCTGAAATTGCCGCGTTGCGTCTCGGCCTGGACATCGGCCTGACGCTCATCGACACGGCGGAAATGTATGGCGAAGGTGGCGCAGAAATCGTCGTTGGTGAAGCGATGGCGGGACGACGTGACGAAGTTTTTCTCGTCAGCAAAATTTATCCGCATCACGCGTGTCGTGAAGGAACAGCGCAGGCGTGTGAGAGGAGTTTGAAACGGCTCAAGACGGATCGGCTCGATTTGTATTTGCTGCATTGGCGCGAGTCGATCCCCTTGGAGGAAACGTTTGAGGCGTTTTTGAAATTGAAAGCCGAAGGGAAGATTTTGGATTTTGGTGTCAGCAATTTTGACGTTTCGGATATGGAAGATGCCGCGCGTGTGGGCGGTGGCGAAGCGATTGCGGTTAACCAGGTTTATTACAATCTCGAGCACCGCGGGATTGAGTTCGACCTTATGCCGTGGTGCAACAAACGCGGCATTCCGATCATGGCGTATTCGCCGTTGAAGAGTGATGGCGATGACAAGCACGCGTTGCTGGCGCAAGCCGCTTTGAAGCGCGTCGCAAAAGCGCACGACGCGACGACTGCACAGATTGCTTTGGCCTGGTTGTTGCACAAAGGAGTTGTGGTCATTCCAAAAGCCGTGAAGCCAGAGCATGTGCGCGCAAATCGCGCTGTCGCGGATATCCAATTGACCGATGAGGATGTAACGGCGCTCGACAAGGCGTTTCCGCCGCCCGAGGGCAAGGTGCCGCTGGCGATGCGGTAAATTCTCTTCGAATACATTCCAATCGTCCTTCCAGACTTGTCTATTCTCGATCTACGCAACCCAGCCTTGAAAGTTTGCAAACGCATCGTTGCGAGAAATTCCGAGGGAGAAACGAGCGTTTGCCTGAGTTTCTTTACCAACCCGCACAGTTAGCATCCCCTGCCCTTCGGAATTGTTTATGAACAAGCTTGCGATGGCGGTGGTGTTTTTGTGTCGCGTCGCGTACGCGGGCACGCCGATGTTGCCGCTGCAACACGACTCAATTGTTTTCCGGGACTTGCCGCAATTGCCAGTGAGAAACGACGGCGCGGCGCGGCCGTCGCTACCAATGTCGCCACGGATTTTGGGAGATTCGCCGGAGTCGCAAAGCGCGCCGCCGCCGCTGACCAGTTTTATTGGGTATTTGAACGATGGGCGGTCGGGATCTATTCCGGATTGCATGGGCGCGGCCGGGCCGAATCATTTGATGGTTACGATCAACGGCGTTGTCACTATTCAACGGCGCGACGGCCAAATGATTTCAAGTGTGACGGCGGATACGTTTTGGAACGGCCTGGGTGTTCAAGCGTTTGACCCGCGGCTTTATTATGATCCGTATGCGAGCCGGTGGGTTTTTAGTTCGGCGGTGGATCAAGACTCAACGGCCTCAGCGCTGTTACTGGCAGTATCGGCAACGAGCGATCCAACGGGAACATGGTTTCGATACAGGATTGATGCCGACCCGACCGATTCTTCGTGGGCGGACTTTGACAAGCTGGGCTTTAACAGTCGATGGATAGTTGTTCAGGCAAATATGGAGCCCATTTCGGGATCGACGAACAGTGCAGAAGCGGGGACGTCACATATTTTCGTTTTTAATAAGACGAATGTTTATGCGGGCGGCAGCGGTCAGTTCACTTATATTTCGGTACCGGAGGATGCGTTCGAGTCTTTTGACATCGTCCCTTCAGCAACCTACGACACGAATTTGCAGAGTATGTTTCTGCTGGCGTTGCGGCCGGATACGCGCGGGTCGTATACGGATTTTCCGCCGTTACTCCGGATTTACGAATTGACCGGAGCGTTTGGGGCGGAGGCGCTGACGTTTCGGACAAATGCAATCGCGCCGATAACGTGGCCGCCGGGCATAGGCCTGCCGAGCGGTTATCAGTTGGGAACACCGCAGGTGATCGACATTCGGGAGAAGTCGCTCGACAACGTGATTTATCGCAATGGCACGCTGTGGACGGTGCACAATATGTTTCCGTCGGATACGTCCGACCGGAGCGATATCCAGTTTTGGAATATCACGACGAACGGGCAGGTTTTGCAATTTGGGCGTGTCGACGATCCGACGGGGCTAAAGCGTTATGGGTTTCCGAGTATTGCAGTGAACAAGTCGAATGACGTTCTGATCGGTTATACCCGGTTCGCGTCGAATGCTTACATCAGCGCCAATTATACATTTCACGCCGGCACGGATCCCACGAACACTTTGCGCGGAGATTCGATTCTGAAACCGGGTGAAGCGCCGTTCACGGTTGGAGACCCGAACGTTTTCCGGTCGGAGCGTTGGGGCGATTACACGCAAACGGTCGTGGACCCGGTCAATGACACGGATTTTTGGACGTTGCAGGAATATGCGGCGATCGACACCAACGACGTTGCCGGTTACGGGTTGTGGTGGGGCCGGTTTGTGCCGCCGAGCGCATGGCCGCGAATCGTCAGTCAGCAACGGAGCAATAACGATTTTGTGGTGACGTTCACAACATCGTTTAGCAACAAATACATTTTCCAACGCTCGCCGGCTGTGGCGACGAATTTGTGGACAATCGTGCAATCAAACATCGCGGGCTCAGGCAGCGTCATGCAGGCAACGTTCACAAACGCGTTTCCGGCTGCGCACAATTTTTTTGAGCTGCGCCTTGTGCCCTAGATGGTCGGTAAAAGTTAAAACCTCGTTACCTCGGCTGCTACAGGTGTGGTGAATTCGGATCGGCTGATGTCGCGGCGAAGAAGGAGGCGCATTGCAACGATTAACAGCGCAACAACGCTCAACAACGGCGCACCCACATCGCGCAGCCACGGGCCAACCGGCGCAATTCGCGCCAGAATATCGATGAGCATGAAGAATAACAGGAGGTTCGGCAGGTTGAACATTCGCGAGGGCGCAGACGTCCGCGTCAGATGATAATCGAGGAGCGCAGCGATGAGAGGAATCAGGAGGAGATAATAGAAATTGTGGACGACGGGATTTGCCACCAAGGCTAGTCCGATGAGAAGTCCGCAGATGAGAAATAAATCCCGTGGCGAATCGCTGCGCGAACGACCGAACGCGACGGCAATTCCAAGAAGCATTATCGCTGCGACAACATAGACGGCGACGCGCGACGACCTATCGGCTTCTGGCGGCCGCTGATTACGAATCAAACTGTGGTAGCGCCAGTTGTGAAAAAACGCCAGCAACGATTGGTTGTCGGTGCTGTTCATGCTCGTTAACTCGCGTGCGCGAGATTTATCGTCACCGACGCCAAGGCCGGGTTTGGCGAGGACCTGAACCCATGTTTTGTAAGCGATGACCGTTCGGTCGGGGCCAAGCACCATCGCGGGCAATACTGCCAACAACAAAACCAGCGCGGCGCAGGCTGCGGCCAACATTCGCCAACGACCGCGCCAGAGCGGATAGCCGAGGAGCAGGACGGGAAAAAGTTTTATGGTGGCAGGAATAGCGAGACAAAAGCCTGATTTAGATTCCTGTCCGCGCGTTGCAAAATATAATCCCCATGCGATAGCGGCGAGCATGAGGACATCGACTTGGCCTCGGGATAACTCCGTCAGCAGCGAGCCAATGCAAACGAGTAATGGAAGAGTGCGCAAAAGCCACCAGTCCCGGCGTTGTTTGCGATCCAGCGGTGGTGGGTCGCTTAACGCAGTCTTTTCGAGCGCGCACGCGACGGTGTGTGCGGCAGAGCCGATGAGAAAGACGTTAATCAAATACCAGATTGCAATGATGCAAAAGAAGCGGCGGTTTTGTTGGTCTAAACGGTAATAGTGTTTTTTGCCCGGGACTTCGAAGCCCCAGGGTGTGTTGGCTTCCGTCCGCAATTCGCCTCGCGCTAAAGCAGATGGACGGGCGGGCGGCGACTCCGCCAATGCAACAAAGAGGATCGCGATTGGCGGCGGATAACCGTAATGCCAGCCGTGAAAATCCTGGATGGTATAAATGTTTTCTCCATTGATGACCGCCCAACCCGCGGTCGTTGGGACAGACAGATCGGTCATCGGCACGCGCCGCAATGCGGTGCGTTGTTCGATGAGTCCGCCGAATGCGAGGAGCAGGAAACCAACGACAAATAAACCGATGCGTTCGCCGAATGTGAATTTCCACGCCCGAAGCCTCGTCGGCTTCAAGTCGGTGTCGTCCCCTTTTGCTCCCGGTTGCGATGCGTCCCAGATTTCGGAGTATTATCGCGCCGAATTGTATTCGGCAAGTGGGAACCAAAATTAAGCCGGGGCTGGCGGCGGCTGCGACGGACCAACCCCGGCTGTGAATTACAAAATTGTATAGTCTGCGCGAACTAGTCGCGGGCGCGCATGAGGATGCGGAGCACGTACCAGAACATCAACGCAACGGCTGCAAAAAGTGAGAGCGCGGCGGCGACATGTTGGTTGGTGTTGTAGCGATGCAGGATTCCGCCAGTGGTGTAAAGGATGCATCCGCCCGCAAACAGCACCATGATGGAGGAGAACACCAGGCCAAGACTGAAGCCCCAGACAATCGAGGCAACGATGACGCCAAGGGCGACGAACCCGCCGATTTTAAGAATGGCGCCGAGGAATGAAAAATCATTTTTGACCGTAAACGCCGTATAGGTCAGTCCGCCAAACAACAAACCGGTGATCAACGCGGCCGTTGGAATGACTTCGGGTCCCGAAATGTTCCGCGCGAGAAAAAGGAGCGGCATGAAAATGACGGCTTCGGCAACGACGTAGAGACCGAGGCCCCAGTATTGAGTCGTTATGGACGTCGCCGAATTAGCCCAATATTCCGCGAGCCACGAAATGCCGACGAAAGCGCCCAAAACAATAAGCCACGAGTAGCGCGAGGTTCCAAGCACGTCGATGAATTTTTCGGGCAAGTGCATGCCGAAAAACATGATTTCGAGCGCGATGAACGCCAGGATGGCGCCGGCGAGGTGACTATAGGTGCGGCGAATGAACGCAGCGCGTTCTTCGGCTGGAGCATCTGCAACGACGTACGGAGCTTGATATGAATCCATAGCATTTCCTTTTTGTTAACGGTTAAACCTCCTGTTCGCGGGAATGGATAGGATATTCCCTGAGGCGTGTCAATAGGCGGTTTGGGCCCGGTGTGATTAAAAGGTGTCCGGAAATCGTGCCGTAGACTTCTAAGTCTGCTGTTCCGCAAGTTTCCAAACTTGCGGAACTTCAACATTCCCGACGTTACGGAGCTACGACGCTAGCCGATTTAGAAATGGGCGATACAGCGGTTTGGAAACCTGCGATACCTTAGCGAAAACGAACCAGATTGGCGGTGATGGCGCGGCCAGTGGTCGGCGTGATCCAGGCGACACCGGCCCCTGCCATCGCCACCGAACCGGTGCGATAGACGTGATCTTCGGAAATCAAAACGGCGTCGGCATGCTGTTCGCGGGCGGCGCGGACGAGGTTCTCCTCACTGTCCGTGGAAGCGGCGCCGAGAATTTCGTAAGGACGGTTCGGATATTGACCCGGTGCATAAAAAGGAATGCCCTGGACATAATGGACGTAGCCGCCGGGGCTGGTGGTCCAATTTTTCTGTTCACCGACGTAGGGCGAGTAGTTATATGGCGTTCCGCAGCCAATAACCGCCACGGCAATCAACGCCATCCAAAAAACGCGTGAAAGAATCGATTTCATATTTCCTCCGGTTTGACGCGAAAGTTCGTTCTACATTCAAAATGCTCTGTTTTCGCGGATGAAGCAACCGGGTTTGATATTC
>JAICXV010000533.1 GCA_025934545.1 Verrucomicrobiia bacterium | reverse complement strand
GCCAATCGCTCCGGCTGCTTGTGCGTTTTGGATTTTCGGCAGGAAACTGCAGTCACCACGATCGATCAAGGCAATATTGCCCGCAATGGCGTCCGCGTTGGCGAAACCGGAGCAGCCGTCGGTTGGATTGGCGTAAACGAGCGGCGCTTCTTTGGCCCCACTTAATGCGAGGGGGAGTGTGAATGCGCCTTCAAGACCCGCGTAAGATCCAGCAATCGACGCCGGAGATTTCACCTGAATCGCCGTAGTGGCGGTGGCGTTGTCGATTGAGCAGGCGACGCAGATGGCTGTTTCCGCAGCGCCTGGGGTGCTGACATTATAGAATGTATCGAAGTTGTTACCTGCGGAAATCGCGGCAATGCAACCGAGATCAGCCAAATTGTTGATGGCAGCCTGGACGACATCGTCGTCAGTTGAAATTCCATACGAACTGCCCAGCGACATATTGATGACGTCAAGATGATCGCTGAAATCGTCGTCGTTATTTGGATCCGCGGCAAATTCGAGGGCAGGCAGTTCGGCGGAAACATCCGTGCTGCCGGAACAGCCGAAAACTTTGAGCGCATATAATGACGCCCGCGGCGCGACGCCGGGGCCGATGGCGAATTGGGTAAAATCACTAAGCGTATTGTAGGAACCGGTGAACGTCGTTGCGTTGGTCAGCACGCCAATTCCTGCGGCAATGCCCGCGACGTGTGTCCCGTGTCCCTCGCAATCCAACGGGTCAGGGTCTGGCACTGGAATATTGGCGTTAGTGTTGCCGGCGTTGTAATTGTCACCGGCGAAGTCGTAACCGCCGACAACTTTGGCTGTCGGAAAAGTGCCGGCCTCAATCAGGGTTCGGTCGTTCGAATTATAATCGTTGACGATTCCGGAGCCGCCGAAATCGGCGTGAGTATAGTCGATGCCTGTGTCGACGATGCCGATGCGAATGCCATTGCCATCGGCATTGGTGAGGCCGCCCCAAACTGCCGGCGCGCCGATGAAAGGAACGCTCGAAGCAGTGTCGACCTCGTGTAATTGCACGCGTTGCACGGCTTTGACTCCAGGAATTTTTTTAATCGCATCCAACTGCGCTGCCGTCGCTTTGACCGTCATCGCATTCGCCAGCTTGTGATGGCGCGTCACTTCCCGCACACCGATTGATTTTAACTGAGCAGCAGCGTTGTCATGCTGGGCCTTAATTTCCGCCGCGCGAGTTTTGGCGGCGCTAACAATCGCGGCATGGGATCGACGGGAATCACGGGCGTGAACGAAGGTGATCGACGCGGAATCGCCTTGAAAAACGATTACGTATTTATCGGGCGAAATATCGGCTCGCAAAGCGTTGACGAACGCGAGCATGCCAAGCAAACACAAATAGCACGCGCTTTTTTGCATAGAGTGAGGTTTGCAAGAGCGTAGCGGAGAACCAAGTGCGGACAAAGACAAATACAGAGACCATGTCAGCACTAAACAGTATGGAACAATCAGTGCGCGTCGCAGTGGATTGTATCCCAATACTGATCGTTGGTTACTGATTACCGATTACTTTTCTCTGGCGCTCGCCCCTGATTGACCGTGTCAACGGGCAAGCTAATGTCGCTGATATGAGAATCTTAACCGACCTTTCATCGGCGATGTTGCGACGGGCTGTGCAACTGAAGGAACAAATCGAGTCTCTCGAGAGCGAATTGAACAAGATTCTCGCCGAGCAACAACCTCGCGCCATGGCGATGGGACGCCCGCATCCGGGCATAAGCCCGGCCGGCCGCGCCAGGATTGTAGCGGCGCAAAAGCGACGCTGGGCGATGCATCGTGCGCAGGCCAAAGCCACCCGCTCGAATAGTAGTGCCCGCACTTCGATCAAAGCGCCCAAAGGCGGAATACCTCCGGCGTTGCGCGCCAAACTGGCAGCGCAAGCCAAAGCGCGCTGGGCTAAAGTTAAAGCGATGGCCTAGAATAAGCCTTCGGTAGCGCCTTCCAGCTCGCCGCATTTTGCGCGCCCCCCGCGGGGGTCGTATTTTGGTGTCAAATATTACACGACACCGCCTTTCAATATTTCCCCGTTCGAACAATCGGGGGAACCCTGATTGGCATTTTTTCTAAAAGGTTCATTGTGGCCACGTCCCATGAAAACTCACGTCGTTGGCCCGTCGTAATTGCCAACACGAATCTATTGCCCTGCACGCAGGCCGCGGCGGTAGTTCGTCTCCAAAAAAAGCAGTCTGCAAAAAAAGCGAAGTAAAAAAGCGATGAAAGCCAGCAGCATCAGCTGCCGCTGATCTGCCCCCCCCACAAACCAAAGAGTGTCCGAATCCAACAGGCATTTGAGTTTTGCTGCGAACGATCGAAAACCGTTTTCGCAGGGAAACCAGGTGCAATAGAAAATCTCTGGTTCTGAGTCCAGAGCACGTGAATCGTGGGCGCCACAGGAAGCTGACGAGACACGTGAACTAAACCAAAAAAGATCCTGTGACGACAGAAAGACCGCAAATAATGAAACGCAGTACTCTAATCACAAATGCACTTGGCATTGTTGCCGCCGCAGCTCTGACCTTTGGAGCCGCGTCTGTTCGCGCGAACAACACCACCCACAGCCTGCTCGGCATCGATGTTTCCAGCTATCAAGGTTACATCACCTGGTCGAGCGTCTATGGTGACGGCGTTCGTTTCGCGTTCGCTCGTTGCACGGAAGGCACAGCCAGTAACGATTCCGATTGGTCGGGCAACATCAGCCGCGGTAAAGGCGCTGGATTGCAAATGGGCTCGTATCACTTCGCCTACCCGGCCGAAGGCTGCCCGAGCGTTCAAGTCAATCACTTCTGGGGACGTTGCGGCGGAACCATCACCGTGAACGACGGCAAAACCGTCTATCCAATGGTTGACTGCGAAGAATTCACGGGCGTCGGTTGCAGTGAAGGTTCTTATACCACGTGGTATAACGACTTCTCGACTGACCTGAAGGCGAAGACTTCGTTGTTCATGCACCCCGTTATCTATGTGAGCGCCTGCAACGCCGTGTATTTGAATACCGGCATCACGTTGTCGGCCTGGATCGCTGACTACAACGGCCAGAACCTCTACACCGGCAACCCATGGAGCACCTGCTGCGGCGACGACCGTTGGGGTTCCACCTCCTGCG
>JAICXV010000559.1 GCA_025934545.1 Verrucomicrobiia bacterium | reverse complement strand
GCTCGCCATCGCATACTGATAGGATGCGTGGAAAAGGCGGTGGTTCCCTGCAAAATTGGGGAACTTTCCGCCCCTAAACCCCTCATACCAATAGCGCGTGC
The DNA here is from genome assembly GCA_025934545.1 of Verrucomicrobiia bacterium. GTDB lineage: Bacteria > Verrucomicrobiota > Verrucomicrobiia > Limisphaerales > Palsa-1400 > JAICXV01. Next base: position 2,858 of record JAICXV010000559.1, on the reverse strand, counting down.
GCGATAAAGGCGAGTTGCAGTTCGAGAAACTGGTCGAGTCCTATTATGGGCCGCTGTTTCGGTTCGCTTATAGTTTAACGCATGAAGAAAACAGTGCTTGTGATCTGGTCCAAGAAACCTTCGCCATTTGGGCGGAGAAGGGCCATCAATTGCTGGATGCCTCAAAGGTGAAAACTTGGCTTTTTACAACTTTGCACCGTCGTTTTTTACAAGATAAACGGCGGGAGACGCGCTTTGTTCACGTTGAACTCGGCACGGCCGAAGCAGACCTGCCGGTGTTGCAGCCCGAGATCGTTAGTCAAATCGATGCTCATTCGGTTGTGAAGCTACTTGGCCAGGTTAATCCGTCGTTCCAGGCGCCGGTCTCGCTGTTCTATCTGGAAGATTATTCCTACAATGAAATTGCCGAAGTGCTGGAGCTGCCGCTCGGCACAGTGAAATCGCGAATCGCGCGTGGACTACGGGAGCTGCGAGAGCTCCTGGCGAAGGATATTCCGGCGCGACGGAGGGAGGCGACCGCGTGACAACGACAGAAGCCAAACGAATTTTGGAATGTTGCCGGCCGATCGATATCAATTCGGACGACGGCGAAGTTCGGTCCGCCGTTGAAGTGATGCGCCGCGATTCGCAATTGCAGAGGTGGTTTGAGCAACATACGCGTGCCGAAAATGTGATCCGCAGCAAGTTCAGAGCGATTGAACCGCCGCCGCAGTTAAAGCAACGCTTGCTGGAACAAAACAAAATTGTTCGACCACAATTTACCTGGGGCATGCCGCAATGGGTGCAATTGGCCGCGTCCCTTGCGATTGTCATCACCGGCGTCGTCTTTTTGGCACAACACGCGTTTCGTGCGAGCGATGAACGGTTTGCGCAATTTGAGTCGCGAATGGTCCGTTCGGCTCTGCGCGAATACAAAATGGAATTGCTGACGAAAGATATGGGCCAGCTTCGCCATTGGATGCAGCAGCGAAGCGCGCCGGCGGATTTCGTCGTGCCCAAAGGACTTTCGCAACTGGCTTTGACCGGCGGCGGTGTTCTTCATTGGCAAAACCATCCGGTGAGCATGGCCTGTTTTGATCGTGGCGATAAACAAATGTTGTTCCTGTTCGTCATGGACAAGAGCGCCGTGGCCGATCCGCCGCCGGCTTCGCCGCAATCGGACCAGGTGAAAAAGCTCGCGACAGTGTCGTGGACTGAGGGCGATAAGACTTACCTGTTGGCCGGCCCGGGCAAACAGGAATCGCTCCGAAAATACCTTTGAGTCGCCTAATGGATTGCCGGGCTGACCATAGGGGTGTGCGTCCGAAATATCTTTGAATTTCGGGCTGGGACCCGTTATCCTTCTGGACTTAGGATCGTGTTGTTTTTATGGCCGTCCTGTACTCCAGTCCATCGCGGTCGCCCCGACCCGCCCGTCAGTGTCGTGCTGCGGCATTCACATTGGTTGAATTGCTGGTGGTGATCGCGATTATCGGGATTCTGGCTGCTATTCTTTTGCCGACGCTCGCCCGGGCCAAGTCGCGCGCAAACGGGATTCTCTGCGTTAACAATGTCCATCAATTGATCATTGCGTGGCAGCTTTATGCGCACGATCAGCGTGATCGGTTGCCATACAATCTAGGTGGCGATCCCGACCGGCGCACGGTGGCGCCCTTTAACAAAATGAATTGGGTCAACGGCGTGATGGATTGGGAGACGACCTCGGACAACACGAATACATCGTTGCTGTTGCAGTCCAGTTTGGGCGCATATTGTTACAATAATACTCGGGTTTACAAATGTCCGGCGGATCGTGCTTTGAGTGACGTGCAACGAGCGGCCGGCTTTACCGATCGCGTGCGCAGTTACTCGATGAATGCGATGGTTGGAGATGCGGGCGACCTGACTTCCACGGGCCAGAACCTTAATAATCCCGGCTATCGTCAGTTTTTCAAACTGCCGCAGATTCCCGCTCCCGCGAATATTTTTGTTTTTCTCGACGAGCATCCGGACAGTATTAATGACGGATATTTTTTGGTGAAATGGCCCACGGCGGAGGATTATTACCAGCCCGAATGGGTCGATTTGCCGGCGTCATCGCACAACGATTCTTCAGCGCTTTCTTTTGCCGACGGCCATAGCGAGCTTCATCGCTGGCACGGTTCGACGCTCGCTCCGGCGATGCCTGACGCGGCAAATCTTCCCCGGTACGTCCCGACGACGGAGAAGGACGATTACATCTGGCTGCTGCAACGCACGAGCGTTTCATCTCAGTAAGCGGGCTTCAAACAGTTGGTTCGGGAACCGAAACTTCAGCGACGTCTTCAAGTGAGTTTTCAAATGCGGATACTTCACGTCGATTTCAATTTGTCGTTAATTGGAAATGCCAATGGGAAAGCGGCAGTCCAAATGGTGAGCTAAGGGGCGGCGGTGTCGCGATGGTACAAACGGAAGATCTTTTTACTTTCGACAAGACGCGGGACTGAAGTCCGCGCTCCGTGAACTGACACGTTTAGCTTTCCCGAGCAAATCGTGATGTTCGGCCCCGTCCGTCGTGCTTCTAAGTAAAAAACGCCGGCCAGTTTTACAACTGGCCGGCGTTGTGAATTCGGGTCGCTACGTCTTAGTTGTGACGAATGCGATAGAACTGCGCGGCGCCGTTCAACGGGATAGTCGCCTGGAACGTGCCAGCGCTGCCGGTAATAACGGCTCCTGTATCAGCCCAAGGATTGCCCGAGCTGGTGACAGCCGATTCGGCCTGCAGGACAAAGTTTGCCGCTGTATCGGACCCACTTGTGGTAGTGAACGTAATCACGACATTGCCACCGTTGATCACCGTGCTGGTGATATGAGGCGCAACTGCCGCGGTGCTCAGGCTG
>JAICXV010000695.1 GCA_025934545.1 Verrucomicrobiia bacterium | reverse complement strand
TTATGGGTCGCAAACGCCGATTGCCAAAACATTCGGCGATATGAAAACCCCGCACGTAATTTTACGCCAATGGAAAGATGACGATCTAGAACGTTATGCCGAGATGAACGCGGATGCGGTGGTCATGGAGTTTTTCCCGAAGTGTCTTTCCAGCACGGAATCGAAGGAATCGCTCTTGCGACTTCGCGCCGGCATAGAAAAGCGAGGGTGGGGAATCTGGGCCGTGGAAGTAGACGGCGCATTTGCTGGCTACACCGGGTTGGCCGAAACAGCCTTTAGCGCGCACTTTACGCCTTGTGTTGAAATCGGATGGCGTTTGCGCCGCGAGTTTTGGGGTCGCAGCATCGCGTATTCTGCCGCCCTGGCCGCGGAATGTTTTGCGTTCGAGAATCTCAAGCTGCCGGAATTGGTATCGTTCACCGCGGCAATTAACACAAAGTCGCGCCGGTTGATGGAGCGGCTCGGCTTCTGCAGAACAGAGACCGACGATTTCGATCATCCATCATTGGCAGAGGACAGCCCTCTGCGACGCCACGTTCTGTATCGCAAGCCGAACAAGCCGTCGGCAGCGAACCCCGCGAGGGCGCTGCTGGTGCATGGAAGATCTTCATGAACTTCATCCACGTGTGTTGGGGGAAGGAAGTAATGAAGAGGTGTTTTGGTTTCAAGGGCACGATGGTCAGACCGAAGGATTAGAAAATTCTATCCGCTGCATTCCGGGCGGCCAGACGCACGCCCTCTACGGCAGCCGAGACGGCCACCACTACCGAGTAACGGCCGACGGTTACGGAGACACGCCCTAAACAGTTGCGACAGGGGTTTACCTCAGTTACGCTAGGGGTTCGATTATGACGTTAACTGAGAAGATTTTAGCCCGCGCTTCGGGCAAGGCCCGAGTCCAGGCCGGCGACAATATCTGGGTCAATGCCGATGTGCTCATGACTCACGATGTTTGCGGACCCGGCACGATCGGCGTTTTCAAACGCGAATTCGGCAAGACGGCGAAGGTTTGGGACAAAACCAAGATCGTCATCATCCCCGACCATTACATTTTTACGGCGGATTCGTTGTCGAACCGCAATGTGGATATTTTGCGCGATTTCGTGCGCGAACAAGGGCTGCCCTATTTTTACGACGTCATCGACGACCCAAACGGTTCGTGGAAATTCGATGCGTCCAAAGGTCTGTTGCAGAAACAATACGGGTCGCATTACGCGGGCGTTTGCCATACGGCGTTGCCGCAGAAAGGACACACGCGACCCGGCGAAATTCTTTTCGGTACGGACTCGCATACATGCATGGCGGGCGCGTTTAATGAATTTGCCACGGGCATCGGCAATACCGACGCCGGCTTTGTCATGGGCACGGGCAAGTTGTTGCTCAAAGTTCCCGAGACAATGCATTTCCGGCTCGAAGGCAAAATGCAACCGGGCGTGATGGCTAAAGACATCATCCTGCATTGTATCGGCGAAATCGGTTTTGACGGCGCGACGTATCGCGCGATGCAGTTCGACGGCGAAGGCGCAAGCAATCTTTCCATCGATGACCGCATGACGGTGGCGAACATGGCAATCGAAGCCGGCGGCAAGAACGGCATTTTTGAATTTGATGCGCAGACAAAAGCGTTCGTCGATGCGCGTTGCAAGTTGAACGGCACGAAAGCGACTTATACTCCGGTTGACCGCGACAAGGATGAAAAGTTTGTCTACGAACTGGTGGTCAATCTCGACAAGCTCGAGCCCACGGTCGCGTGTCATCCTGATCCGGGCCAACGCAAGCTCGCGAAGACTTTGACCAATATTAAATTGGATCGCGCTTACGTCGGTTCCTGCACTGGCGGCAAGACGAGCGACTTTCTCGAGTTCGCTCGCGTGTTGCGCGGCAGGAAAGTTGTCATCGACACCTTCGGCGTGCCCGCGACCCCGGAAATCGTGCACGATTTGCAAACGGCGCGTTGGGGCGAAAAAACGGTTTGGCAAATTCTCGTCGATGCCGGCGTGCAGATGACGGAGAACGCCGGATGCGCGGCTTGCCTCGGCGGACCAGTCGACACGTTTGGCCGGATCAACAAGGCGGGCATCAATTGCATCAGTGCGACGAATCGCAATTTTCCCGGGCGCATGGGCAATAAGGAATCCAAAGTATTCCTGGCCTCGCCGGCGACGGTCGCGGCGAGCGCTTTGACCGGGCACATTACT
>JAICXV010000514.1 GCA_025934545.1 Verrucomicrobiia bacterium | reverse complement strand
GTCCCAGCTATAATAGCCAACTCTAAAACGGGTCTCCGCACCGCATGAAGACACAAATACCTGAACAACTGAAAGCCGATTTGCCGCCAACTACCTTCGGCAAAATTCTCGCCGCCACACCCGTCGTGATGACCGTGGTCGCGACGTTGCTCGCCGGATTGGCCACGCGCGAGATGACCATCGCTCAATATGACCGCTCGCTCGCGGCGCAGCAGCAATCGAAAGCGGGCGATCAATGGAATTTTTTCCAGGCGAAGAAACTCCGCAGCGCGATGCAGCGCAACACGCTCGATCTGTTGCAGGCCACAGCCGAAGTCGGCGCATTGGACAGCACCGCTGTGACGAAGCTCGATGCGTCATTCGGAGATTCGGTTTTCAGGGATTCACTGGCGGCCGTGCAATCGGGACATTTGCCAGCCGCGCCCGCGCCGCAGTTTGATGCGGACATCGAGCGCGCTATTGCCGCCTTTGCCAATCAAGTGCCGGACGACGAATTTTCAGACGCCGTTCAAAAAGTAAACCCGGCGGCCCTCGAAGCAGCGGTCCGCGCGTCCATCGAACAGACTCACGCGTTTGATGGAGCGATGAAGCCGTTCAATGCGGCGATCGACAAAGTCGATGCGGCCCTCGGCAAAACCGGCGAAGGCTTGACCCAGGTTTCCCAACCGTTACAGCGCAGCTTTACCGCGACGCGCTTGCGTTACACTGCCGCACGTTACGACATGGAAGCCCGACTCAACCAAACGATTGCGACCCTCTACGAAATTCAAGTCCGCAAAGGCAACATCTCTGCCGAGCGCCATCATCGTCGCAGCCAAAAATTTTTCTTCGGCATGTTGGCCGCGCAAGCAGCGGTCATCATCGCAACCTTTGCGATGGCGGCGCGCAAACGCAATTTGCTTTGGTCCATCGCCGCCGCCGCCGGAATCACCGCGGTCGCGTTCGCTGTTTACATCTATTTCTTCATGTAACCCGAAGGAAAATTGTTATGCCCCAACCACAACATCATTGGCATTTCTTCCGCGCCGGCGGGTTTGATCAAGTTCGAATCAAATCCGGCGCGGACATCGCGAACCTCGATCAACTTGATCCGAAACTTTGGGTCGCGCTTGCTTGCCCGACCCAGGGCCTTGAATTTGACGCCAAGACGCTGGCGATTTTAGACACCGACAAAGACGGCCGCATTCGCGTGCCCGAAATCGTCGCCGCTGCAAAATGGACCTGTGCCAATCTCAAGAATCCCGATTCGTTGATGAAATCCGCTCCAGGTTTACCGCTGGCCGAAATCAACAGCGAAACTGAGGAAGGTCATCGGCTTTATTGCTCCGCTAAACAACTTCTCGCCAATCTCGGAAAAAAAGATGCCGACGTCATCACACCCGAAGATACCGCTGATACCGTCAAAATTTTCGCCCAAACCAATTTCAACGGTGATGGGATCATCCACGGTGAAGTGAGCGACGATCCCGCCATTCGCCAAGCAATCGCGGACGTCGTCACCTGTTTCGGTTCCGAAGCTGACCGTAGCGGCAAACCCGGAATCAATCAGCCGCGCATCGATCAATTTTTCAAAGACGCGCAGGCCTATTCCGACTGGTGGACCAAAGCCGAAGGCGACAAATCAATCCTGCCGCTGGGCGAAAATACACTCAGTGCGGTTGCCGTTTTCCGCGCCGTTCGCCATAAAGTCGATGATTACTTCGCACGTTGCCGCCTCGCCGCGTTCGACGCCCGCGCCCTCGTCGCACTCAATCGCGAAGAAAAAGAATACCTCGCGTTGGTCGCAAAAGATTTGTCCATCACCGCCGCGGAAGTGGCGAGCTTTCCGTTGGCCCGTGTTGAAGCTGGAAAACCGTTGCCGCTCAAAGACGCCATCAATCCGGCGTGGGCCGCCGGCGTTGACGCGCTTAACACGAATGTGCTCAAGCCATTGCTCGGCGACAAAACTGCGTTGACCGAAGCGGAATGGAATGTTGTGACGAATACGTTCAGCACTTTCGCGACATGGGAAGCAGACAAGACCGGCGCGACCGTGGAAAAGCTCGGAGTCAAACGCGTTCGTGAATTGCTTTCCACCAACATGAAAGCCGCGCTCGATTCGCTGGTCTTGAGCGACAAAGCGCTCGAACCGGAAGCCAACGCCATCGCTGCCGTCGACAAACTCGTCCGTTTCCATCGCGACCTCTATCGTTTGCTGAACAATTTTGTTTCGTTCCACGACTTTTACAGTCGCAAGCATAAGGCCGTGTTTCAGTCTGGCGTGCTCTATCTCGACCAGCGCAGTTGCGACCTGTGCATGCGTGTCGATGATGCCGCCAAGCACGCAGCCCTCGCCGGTTTGTCCGGCACTTATCTGGCGTATTGCGATTGCGTGCGCAAAGCCACCGGCGAAACCCGCCAGATCGTCGCCGCTTTTACGGCTGGTGACGCCGATAATTTGATGGTTGGCCGCAACGGCGTTTTCTACGACCGCAAAGGCCAGGATTGGGATGCGACCATCGTTAAAATCATCGATAACCCGATGAGCGTGCAACAGGCCTTCTGGGCTCCTTACAAAAAACTCGTCCGCTTCATCGAAGAACAAGCCGCCAAACGCGCCGCTGCTGCCGACGCCGATGTGCAAGGCCAACTGCAATCGTCGGCAACCGCTGTAACGACCGCGGTGCCGGCCCAGGCAGCACCGCCAGCCAAACTCGACGTCGGCGTGCTCGCTGCCATCGCGATGGTGCTCACGACCGTGATGGGCGCAGCGGGCGCAATTTTTGCCAGCATTTTTAAAATCGAACCGCAAGGGCTGATCCCGCTCGTCTTCATGGCCATGGTCGTCGGCATTTCCTTGCCGTCGGTTTTCATCGCCGCGTTAAAACTGCGCAGACGCAACCTCGGGCCGCTTCTCGACGCCAACGGTTGGGCGATCAACGCGAAAGCCAAAATCAATATTCCATTTGGCCAATCGCTGACACAGGTCGCCGTTTTGCCACCGGGCTCGACGCGCAATCTGGTCGATCCATTCGCCGAAGAACATAAAGGCCGCAAATGGACCGTTGCCATCGCGGTGTTGCTTTTAGCGGGCATCGCCTGTGGTGTGTGGTTTTACAAAGCACCAGTGGACGTCGAAAAAATGCTCCGCCAGCAACTGCGTGTCGGAATGACTTCCGTCGAAGTAGACAAGATTCTGACCGACGACAAAATCGAACATAACTTCGTCGACAAAGAAAACGCCGT
>JAICXV010000276.1 GCA_025934545.1 Verrucomicrobiia bacterium | reverse complement strand
TCGGCGGTCAACCGCGCGGCGAGATGTGTTTTATCGACGCGAACAAAAATCTTGATGCCAGCTTTGCGCCGCCGCCGTACCCGGTCGCCAGCAATGATCTCGTGCATATTTATTCTATCGCGATGACGCCCAATGCAGAGGTCGTGTTCGGTGGGTGGTTCACGAATTATCCGAATAACACGCAATTGAACGGGCAAGATTACAGCGGCATTGGGAGGTTTACGTCGTCAGGGCTAATCACCTACGGCGAGTGGGCGGCGAACAATGGTTTGACTGCCGGGAATAACGATCCCGCCCAGGACCCTGACGGCGACCATGTTCCGAACCTGTTTGAATATTACTCGGGAACGAATCCAACGAACAGCGCATCGGTCACGCGTCCTGCGCTGATGTTCGTGCAAGTGAACGGCAAAACGTATCCGGCGTTGCGTTTTGTGCGCAGCAAAAACATTACGGGTGTGACGCTGGTTCCGCGCGTTTCGAGTAACGTGCTTTTCAGCAATTCTCTCGGTTACACCATGCTGTCTGTAATTGATCTCGGGAATGGAACCGAACAGGTGATCATGCGCTCGAACGCGACGACAACGACGGCTGCAGTCCAGTTTTTGGAAATTCTATTGCAGTATAATCCGTAGAGGTTTCGTCGATCCGAATGGCTACCGTCCCGGAGTGGACTCGTTTGACCTTGCATTAGGCCAGTCATCCGATTGAGCCTCTGTATCGCGCTCTATGGCACACGACGTTTTTATCAGCCATTCTTCGAAGGACAAAACCACCGCCGATGCTGTTTGTGCTGCTCTTGAATCCGATGGGATAAGTTGTTGGGTTGCGCCACGAGATATTGTTCCGGGGAAGGAATGGGGCGCTGCTATCGTTGACGCTATCAAAGGCGCCAAAGTGATGGTGTTGGTGTTCTCCGCGCACGCCAATCACTCGCCGCAAATCAACCGGGAGGTCGAACGCGCCGTCAATCGCGGCATACCGATCATTCCGCTGCGAATTGAAAACGTCGTGCCGACACAATCGCTGGAATATTTCTTGAGTTCTCCACATTGGCTTGACGCTTTCGAACCTCCGTTGGAGCGGCACTTGAAGTATCTGACGAAAGTTATTCAGCAAATTTTAGAAGGACCCGAAACAGCGACAGAGGCTTTCGCCGAGGGCGGCAAGACTTTGCCAAGCGGATCGAAGAAATCGAATCGCCGACGGTGGATTGTGTATGGATCGGTCGGATTAGTTGGATTGCTCGTGGTAGGTGGTGTGTTTTTAGGGGGCGCCTATTGGTTTGATTCCAAACAAAGAGCGCAGAATCCGATGCCACAGGACGTCGACAAGATTCTAAAGGACAGTCTGACAGAGCCGTCTGAGTGGGAGACGGACGCGGCGGCGGCGTATACGAGCGGTTACAATAAGCATACGAATGGCAATTTGGAGGGAGCGATCGCCGACTATACCAAGGCGATCGCGATGAAAGATAACTATCAAATGGCCTACCTCAACCGAGGTGTCGCGAAGGTTGATAAAAAAGATTGGGACGGTGCAATCGACGATTTCACAAAAGCGATTGAACTGAAACCAGATGATTTTGAAGCGTACGGAAGACGCGGAGAGGCGAGAGCGGACAAAAAAGATTTCGACAGCGCAATCGCTGACTACAACCAGGCAATTAAATTGAACGCGTATGAAATCGAAACGTATATCAATCGAGGGATAGCCAAAGCGCAGAAAAAAGATTTTAGAGGAGCGTTTGCTGATTTGGACACCGCGAGGGAAATAAAATCTGACTATCCCACTGTATACTATTATCGCGGCGTCATGGAGACAGGGGAAAGGAATTTAACGAACGCAATCGCCGACTATACCAAAGCGATCAAGCTCAAGTCGGATTATGCAGACGCCTACTATTGTCGCGGGTTTGCGCGATATGATTTACAATCTTATACCGATGCTTTGGCTGATTTTCGCACAGCCTGCCAATTAAATCCAGGGCACGACTATGCGCAGTTCGGCATTTATCTGGCGAGAGCACGGCTGCGACAAAGGGACGGGGCGGCAAACGAACTACAAATCTACCTGCACGAACGAAGGAGCGGTAGCCCGGGCGATTGGTCATCAAAAATCGGCAAGTTTCTGGCCGGCCAGATATCGGAATCAGAATTGATCACGGCGATGACAAATTCACCGAGTGACGAACTGGCGGGCAATAGCTGTGAAGGTTATTTTTACGCAGCTACTAAACGGCTGCTCGCCGGAGAAAACTCTGTAGCCAATGAGTATTTTCAAAAATGCATTGCCACGGACGAACGGATTTCGCAGGAGTATACAGGGGCGGCTTCGGAACTGGCGCACCTGGAAACGTCGCATCACTAGGGAAAGGCATAATCTGACCGGCGCCTCGTCGCGGTCACAGACGGATTTCGGAACGAAGGGCCGTTTCCTTTTCCTACTTGACGCATGGGCTGAACGTCCCATATTTGCGGCCATGAAATATAAGATTTTGTTGGCTCTTTTTATCTGCTCAGCGACGATGATTTTTTCCGGATGCGTCTCAACGACGACGGGCCGCGTGACAGCAGGGATGCCGTTGATCAGCGATACGAAGGTCAGCCGGTACCCTCGCAACATCGCCCAGGTTTCGGCGGCAACGGAAGCGGTGCTGGCGCGCATGGGCAAATTATTGTCTCATGACACGATCAATAATTATTACGAAGCCAAGGTCAATCAACGCTCGGTTTACGTGCATTTGGAAAATGTGGATAACGGCAATATCACGCAGGTGTCGGTTCAGGCCCGCACTGGCGTCGGCGCAGATATTCAACTCGCCGCGGAAATCGACAAGCAGATTGCGCTGCAACTCGCCGTTGCCCAATAGATTTTGGGTGGTCGTCCGCTTGACTCGGGCGTAAGTTGAAGCGTGCGCACGTGGCCAAAAACTGTTGATCGGTTCTACAAGGCCAGCCGCATGTATATCCGGAGCCACTGGCCCCGGCTGCTCGAAATCCGCAAGCACATCCGGGTCAGTGAGGAGGCGATACATCTGTTCCTGGCTGGATGCGTCGGCATTGCCGGCGGTTTGATCAACATTCTTTTTTATCTCGTCATCGGCCGCATCCAGCTTCTGCTCACCGGCGAAGCCGGTCACAACATTGTTGAAGTTGCGGAACATTTGGTGAAGCAGGAACAATGGGCATGGGTCATCGCGATTCCAACCATCGGCGCGTTGCTCGCGGGATTAGTTTTGCACTGGGGTCTCCGTTTCGCTGGCAAGCAAGGGACGAGCAATCTGCTCGAAGTGGTCGTGGCGGGCGATGGGCGATTGCCATTCCGCACCGGTGTGGTGCGAACGCTTTCGTCCATGTTGAGTATCGGCAGCGGTTCATCAATCGGGCGCGAAGGAGCGATTGTTCAACTCTCGGCAACGGTCGCGTCGAAAGCCGGACAGCGCGCGCACTGGCAGCCGTATCGTTTACGCCTGATGGTGGCGTGCGGCGCCGCTTCGGGCATGGCGGCTGCGTATAACGCGCCGATTGCCGGAGCGGTCTTCGCCGCGCAAATTGTTCTGGGGAATTTCTCGATGAACCTGTTCGCTCCCCTGCTCTTCTCATCGGTCATCGCGTCGATGGTTTCGCGCAGTTTCTTCGGGTTGAAACCGTGGTATCAGGTGCCGCAATTCGAGTTCAACAGTATCGTGCAATTGCCGTGGTTCATTGTGCTCGGGGTGCTCGCGGGAATTCTTGGGGCGGTGTTTCTAAAGCTGCTGAAATATAGCAAACAGATTTTCAAACCCGTGCCCACGCCCTATCTGCAAATGGCCGCGGGTGGACTGCTCGTCGGATTGATTGCGGTGCGTTTTCCGCAGGTATGGGGAAATGGATATGTGGTGACCAACCACATTTTGCACGAGGATTACGGGCTCGAATCTGTGACCGCGATTTTTGCGGCGAAGCTGATCGCGACGGTGATTACGGTTGGCGCGGGCGCAGTCGGCGGCGTGTTCACCCCCACGCTGTTCATCGGAGCGGCGCTCGGGAGCGTTCTCGGATACACGTTACAGGATTGGCATCTTGCGCCTGAGCATCTGACGCCGGGAATTTTTGCGCTTGTGGGAATGGGAAGCGTGCTTTCGGCGACGACTCGTTCGCCGTTGCTGGCGATCATCATGATTTTGGAAATCTCGCTTAACTATTCGCTCATGCCGCCGTTGATGCTGAGCTGCGCTGTTTCGACATTGGTCTCGCGGCGGTTGCATCCCAATTCGATTTATACGGAACCGTTGCGCTTGCGCAGTTTGGAAGTGGAAAGTTACAGACTAGGCGAAGCGACGCAGCAAACGGTGGGTGATTTGATGCGGGCACCGGTGGAACCGATTCGAGAAACGGCGCGTCTGCCGCAAATCGCGGAGCGATTTCTCACCGGTACGAATAACTTTCTGCCGGTTGTTGATGCGAACCGGCGGTTGATTGGCGTCGTGGCGCTGCAGGATTTGAAGGAACACCTGAACGCCGGTGAAGCGTTAATCGCGGTCATTGCTTACGATATCATGCGCGCGGTGCCCCCGTGCGTGACGCCGGGGCAGAAGCTGTTGGATGCCTTGCCGATTTTGCTCAAGAGCGAGCAACGAAATATTCCGGTGGTGAACACGTTCGAAGAAAATCGGTTAGTTGGCTCGCTGCAGCGCGTTGAATCGCTCGGGTTGCTTTCGGAAGCAATCGCGGCGACGACTTCATCGACGGTTGCGACGGAGGCGCACGCGAAGGACGAACAACCGGAAACGCGTTTGCAT
>JAICXV010000181.1 GCA_025934545.1 Verrucomicrobiia bacterium | reverse complement strand
CTTTGTTTCCTGGCTCAGGTCCTTCGCTTCGGCTTCGGAAAGGACGCCTTTTTCGACGAGTTTACGAAGGAGCGCGTCAACCGATTGGCAGTATGCGTTTGCTGCTGAGACAACGCATGCGACAACGACAGCGGTAAAAATTTTAGTTTTTGGTGTCATCGAGCTGATTTGGTTTAGACTCACGTAACCCTTAACCCGATTCCGTGGCAAACAAATAGCGGTTGTGTGACGATTGTGTGACAACGGACGGCTTTTTTGAAGCAGGTGTCAAAACGGTTACGAAATTCGGTGTCAGAACTGCCAGGGCCAAAGCGCGAATCTAAGTCCTTGTTGGAATTTAGTGTGTTGTGCTTCAATGTCCCTGCTCCGGCAACAATTCGAAGGTCGTATGAGTCAACCAACAGCAACCACAGCGGCACCCGCCTCCACCTGGAAAATTAAAGCGGTCGCCATCTGCATGTTAATTTTGTTCGGGTGCGGTACCGTGCTTGCCGCGGTTGGTCCATTTATCCATCTTGCTGATAAACCGCTTATGAATTTTGGTGAGGCAGCTTTTGCGGCAATTACCAATTTAGGATTCGTAATCGGAGCCGTTGGCCTCCTAAAACTGCGGCGTTGGGCAATTTGGCTAACGATCGTGCTTTGCGGCGTCAGCATTGTTCAATTGATTTGGACCATCACAAAATTTACTTCGGAGACAGCCACCCAGGGCGCTGAAATTAGTTGCTATATCGTCGCAGGTTTTTATTTGGCCATCGCATTTTTCCTTACCAGCGCCTCGACGCGGAAGGTTTTTGCAAACTCCACAGTTTCTTCAACCGAAGCCCGACCAGGGACACGATAGGATTTTTCGGCCGAAGGGTTACATCAGTTGTCCGAACGTTTTGTGCGTCGTTTCCACGCGCCCGTCGCCATCTTGCAATATTTGACAACTATTCTCAGGCAATCCACTATTCAACCAAGCTGGAAAACACTTCGGATCAAATTTCCCGAAAAAGAAAGGAACGGACAGTGTCGGGTTGACACTCGTTCGTAGCACTTGTTTGGCCCACGACGTTTTCATTAGTTACTCCTCGAAAGACAAGCCGCTCGCGGACGCAGCTTGTGCAATGCTCGAGTCGGAATGTATCCGCTGTTGGATAGCCCCACGCGACGTGCCGGCTGGACATGAATGGGGTGAATCCATCCTCGAAGGAATCAAAGGTTCGCGGGTGATGGTGTTGATACTGTCTGAGAGCGCTAACGAATCACCGCATATCAGGCGGGAAGTCGAGCGCGCCGTCAGCCTGGACATCGCGATTATCCCGATGCGTATCGAAAATGTGGCACCGGCTAAATCGCTGGAACTGTTCGTGACATCGTCACACTGGCTGGACGCGTTTACGCCGCCGATGGAACGGCATCTGCGGTATTTGGCACAGGTCATCCAAAAAATCTTGCGCGGTCCAGCGCCGATATTGGAAGAGACCGCGCCGACAAAACCACCGATCGCAAAAGGAGTCGTCGCCGAAGTCTTGCGGGCAGCGAGCGAAATGAGGTTCCAATGCGCTCAGTGCGGCGAGAATTTGTCAGTAGACAAGTCTGCGGCGGGCGCAACTATTCGCTGTCCTCATTGCGGCGAACCAACGCTCATTCCAGATGTTGAAACCAAAGTGTCGCCCGCGGCTCCAAGCCAATTTCCGAGCCGATCGCTTAGCATCGTTTTTATAACAGCCATTTTAATTCTGCTCGGGACAGCAGCCTGGTGGTTTACCCAGCACAAACCAAACTCTGTCGCGGCACCCGCTGAAGGATCGCATGTTGAGGCGCCAAAATCTGTTTCAGCGCCGGCGACCGCAGAAAAATTGGATCCAACCAAGTCTGATGTCGCTAAATCTGAGGAGCTCATCACTGGCACCGCAACCACAACAGTCTCGAATACCCCTGTTCATGCGCCGCAAGCCCCGATTCCGGTGCCTGCCGGTATGGCGTTGATTCCTGAGGGCGTATTCGACATGGGCGATGCTTCGGATCACGATGCGAACAATCCACCGAGGCCTGTGAATGTGTCGGCGGTTTTCATGGAAAAAAATTTAGTGAGTTGGGACCTTTGGAAGTCGACTCGATCGTGGGCTGAGTCGCACGGATACAAATTTTCTCATTCGGGTGCGGGCAAAGCCCTCAATCATCCCGTGCAAATGGTGAACTGGTTTGATTGCGTAAAATGGTGCAACGCCCGCTCCCAACGAACCGGGCTGAAACCGGTCTATTACCTCGATCCGGACTTCACCCAAGTTTATGTATCCGATGAACTGAATCCTCATGTCAATTGGGACGCCGACGGTTTTCGTTTGCCAACGGAAGCCGAATGGGAAAAGGCGGCGCGCGGTGGGTTAAAAGGAAAACGATTCCCCTGGGGAGATATCATTTCGTGGAAAAACGCGAATTGCTGCGGCATCGATGCTTCGAGACTCGACGCCCATTATGAAGGGCCGAACGGGTGGAATTCCGCTTTTACGCGAGGTGGCGATCCGTTCACCAGTCCGATTGGGACTTTCCCGCCGAACGGCTTTGGACTTTATGACATGTCCGGCAATTTGTTGGAATGGTGCTGGGACTGGTCGGGCCCGATTGCGCGCGACGACAATCCGCGAGGTCCGGCTTTTGGAAAAGCCCGCATCATCCGAGGCGGCTCCTGGAAAAATACTTTTGCCGAACGTTGCGCATGGCGCGCTTCCGATCGTCCGGAAGTTGCTCGAAATACGACAGGCTTTCGCTGCGCCAGAAGTGTTCCCAAATCACCTTAAACTCAGTCCTCAAAGTTTAAAGAGCCGCGCCCTGTTCCAAGCTCCGTTAGGAGCGCCATGTTTATAGGAACCGATAACACTAAAAATCCCCAGCTTCGTAGGAGCGACAGCCATCGTTCGAATTCTCCGGTTGTCATTGAAGCGAGATGAGGTCCACACGCCAAATTGGCTGGAGTTCTATCAGCTATCTTCTAGCTTCTAACTTCTATGAATTCCGTTCGTTTGGGCCTGATTGGTGTTGGTAATATTGGGGCGCATCACGCGGAGTATCTGCTCGCCAATAAAGTCAGCCGCTGCAAGTTGACCGGCGTTTGTGCGCGCACGCCGGATAAGCTGGCGAAGTTTGCGGAGCGCGGCGTAAAAACTTTTACCGACGCTCAGGCGTTCATCAAATCAGGCGAGATCGACGCAGTTTTAATTGCGACGCCGCATTACGAACATACGTCCATCGGCATCGCGGCGTTGGAGGCGGGGTTGCATGTGATGGTCGAGAAACCGATTTCGGCGCACAAAGCGGATGCGGAACGATTGATCGCGGTGCGCAAGAAGCATCCGAAACAAGTCTTCGGCGCGATGTTTCAACTGCGAACGGAATCGCGTTACGCGGAAATCAAAAAGCTCATTACCGGAGGCCAGCTCGGCGAAATCACTCGCTTCTCGTGGATCGTGACGGATTGGTTTCGCACCGAAGCATATTATTCGAGCGGCGGTTGGCGCGCGACGTGGAAGGGCGAGGGCGGCGGCGTGTTGATCAACCAATGTCTGCATCAGCTCGACATGTTGCAATGGCTGCTGGGCATGCCGACGCGCGTCCGCAGTTTTGTGAAGCTGGGACGTTATCACAACATCGAGGTGGAGGATGATGTGACGGCGTTTTTCGAATTTAAAAATGGCGCAAATGGAGTGTTCATCGCGACGACGGGTGAAGCGCCGGGCACGAACCGTTTTGAGATTGTTGGAACGATGGGCAAGCTCGTGTTGGAAAACGATAAGTTGATGTTCACGCGCAACGCAGTATCGATGATCGAGCAGAGTAAAACGGCGAAGCTCGGTTTTCAAAAGCCGGAAACGTCGAAGTTGGAAATCCCGATTTCGATCGAGCCGGCGCAACACGCGGTGTTGATGCAGAATTTTGTCGATGCGATTCTCGACGGTGTGCCGTTGATTTCGCCGGGTGAAGAAGGGGTTAACTCGATCGAACTCGCGAACGTCATGCTCTATTCCGGTTTGATCAATCAAACGGTTGACATGCCAATGGACAGCGCGGCTTACGAAAAGAAGCTCAAGGAATTGATCGCGGGCTCGAAGTTCGAAAAGAAAGTCGTGCAGATTTCGAACGAAGATTTCACGTCGTCGTTCACGCGTTAGCCGGCAAATTTGGATTGCCTCCATATATAAGAGGCGCATTCTTCGTTGATAGGTCAGCGAATGGCTCCAAGGGCCGTTCGTCGGTCAGTTTATGAGCAATTCGGCATCAGCGAGCAACGTCAGCCCGGGCCTCGGCTCCTCTTCGGCAGATTCATCAAAAATAATTCAAAGGATTTTGGGCGCTCGCCGGTCGTATTCAATTACAGAAGGCCGCATGTGCGACGCGGATGAAGCTTTGGTTGAGCAAAGCCAACGGGGCGACTTTGCGGCGTTCGAGGTGCTGATACAGAAGCATCAACGGATGATTCATTCACTGACATTTCGGATGACGGGCTCGATGGCCGACGCGGAAGATCTCGCCCAAGAGGCGTTCGTGCGCGCCTACCGCAGCATTGCGGACTACCGTGCCGACTGCAAATTTTCCACGTGGCTCTATCGCATCGCGATGAACGCATGCCTGACCTGGCGCGAGCGCGAAACGATGCGCGGCGAGGTTCATCGCAGTTGGAGCGAGGAGCAACGGATTGCGGCGGATGGAGAAGACGCGCCTTCGGGTGAAGTCTTGAGCGACCAATTGCAGGCGGCATTGCTGAAACTGCCCGCGAAACAACGCGCGGCGATCATGTTGACGATGTATGACGGGATGAATCACGCGGAGGCGGCGCAGGTTTTGAATTGTTCGGAAACGACGGTGTCGTGGCGCGTGTTTGCCGCGAAACGGAAGTTGAAACGTTTGTTGTCGCGTGGAGGTGGCCAATGAACGATTCCGATTTGAAACGGCAATTCCGATCATTGCGCGTGCCGGAGCGGCAGGATGAGTATTGGGATTCGTTCCCGCAACAGGTGTTGAGGCAAGTGCGTCGCAACGAAATCGTGAAAGCGCCCGAGCCGTCGTTGTTTGCGCAATTCGGATGGAACACGAGTTTTGCGCTCGGTTGTTTGGCGGCGTGTTTTTGTATTTGGCAGGCGTGCTGCGGGCCGGTGTCGCACGCAATTTCAAAGGAGAAAAGGGAAGTGCGGCAGGCGTTGCTGCACTTTCACGATAATGTCGACAAGGTCATGCGCGACGAGCATGGGTTGCATCGATTGATTGAGGAGGCGCAATGAATGTTTTTCAACCAGCGATTTTTGCGGACCAACCGCGCGTAGCCGAGGAGGCTCCCGAAGTGGTCGAGCGCATCATTCACCAGGCGGAAGAAGCCGGCGCCAGCGACATTCATTTGCAGACGAACACAAAAGGCGTCGCCGTTTCGTTTCGGTTGGATGGCGTGATGACCCCCGGGCCGGTGATCGAAGCGGATGTCGCGGATCGCGTGCTTGGGCGGATTAAATTTTTGGCGCGGTTGAGAACCTACCAGGATTCGATGCCGCAAGATGGGCGAATCGACGCGCGTTCGGTGAATGCGGCGAGCGATATTCGCGTGGCCACATATCCGACGGTGACCGGAGAAAAAATTGTTTTGCGCCTGTTCAGCGCGACGCCGGCCAAGACTTTAAATGAATTGGAATTTTCGACAGAAGCGGCGCGGGAATTAACACGTTTTTTGCGCGAGCCGGCTGGACTGCTTCTTCTGACGGGCCCGGCTGGTAGCGGCAAAACGACGACGATCTATGCGTGCTTGCGCGCGCTGGCCGAACCCGGCGATCGGCACATTATCACGATTGAAGATCCGGTTGAG
>JAICXV010000023.1 GCA_025934545.1 Verrucomicrobiia bacterium | reverse complement strand
TGGTGCAGCATAACCATTGATACTCCACGCAGAATTTGATGCGTTTGTATCGGTTATGTTGTTGCCGGTGAAGAAAGTGCCCACGGTTCCACCTACGAACGATGCTGTTCCCGCACCGGTTGAAGTGGCTGGCGGAGTGCCCACGTTGTTTGTTACGTTCATGTTCCATTGCGCGATAACAGAGCTTGAACCCGCGACGACGGAGAGCACGGCATCGGAGCTGGTCGCGCTTGAAAAACTGTTGCTGACGATGACCGAATAACTGCCGGCGTCAGCGCTCGAAACGGAACTGCGTGTGTAAGTGCTGTCGGTCGCGCCGGAAATTGCGGTGGTGTTAAAGCGCCATTGATAGGTCAGCGTTCCGCTACCCGTTGCTGACACGGTGAACATTGCATCCGCCCCTGCCGTGACGGCCTGGCTCGATGGTTGCGATGTGATGGAAACGGTTCCTGACAAGGTCAACGTCGCGCTGCTGCTGGTCGTTGAGCCAGCGGAGTTGCCGACGACGACAGAATAACTTGCGACATCGGATGCGGCGACGGGCGAGACCGTGAGTGAGGAAGTGGCGGTTCCGGCGAAATCGCCGGTATCGGTCAAAGCGATGCCGTTCTTGCGCCATTGGTAGGTGAGCGCGCCGGTGGCGGTGACGCTAAAGTTTGTCGAAGCGCCGATGGCGGCGCTGGCGTTTTGAGGTTGGGCGGTGATCGTTGGGACGCTGGCGACGGTGAGCGTGGCATTGCTGCTGGTGACCGAGCCGGCGGAATTGGTGACGATGACTGAATAGCTCGCGACATCGGCGGCTGATGCGCTGGAAATGGTTAAGTTGGCGGTGGCCGAACCAGTAATGTTTCCGCCATCGGTCATCGCGGTTCCGTTCTTGCGCCATTTATAAATTGGCGAAGTGCCGGAGGCGATGACGCTCAAATTCGCGGTCGTGCCGGAATTGACACTGACACTGGAAGGTTGCGTGGTGATGACCGGAGCGTCGACGACGGTCAAGGTCGCTCCGCTGCTGGTGGCGGAACTGGTGGCGTTGGTGACGACGCAGGTGTAAGTGCCGGCGTTGGCCTGGCTGATGGCGGTGACGGTGAGATTTGTCGTGGTTGCGCCAGAGATTGCGCCGCCGTTGCTGAGTGGGACTGCGTTGCGGCTCCACAGGTATGACAACGTGCCGTTGCCGGCAGCTTGCACGATGAAATTCGCGGCCGTTCCAGCGTTTGAAGTGACGCTGGAGGGTTGCGAGGTAATTACGACGTTGCCGGAAGCACCGACGGTGAACGAGCTGGCACTGGTGGCGAGACCGCCGGGCGCGATGACTTTGATTTGGCCGGTCGAAGCCGACGCAGGCACAGTGACGGTAATGCTGCTGCTGGAATTGACGGTGAAGTTGGTCGTGTAAGCGTTATTGAAAATGACCCAGGACGCTTTCGTGAAATTGGCGCCGGTGAGCGTCACGGTGTTTCCCGTTGAACCGCTGGATGGTGTGAAACCGGAAATACTCGGTGCGGCTGCGCCATCGATTCTCCACCGGAGAACTTCCGCGACATTAGTGTCGAGCGCGGTGAAAAACTTATAACCCGTGTCGACTTCGATTTGATGTGCATTGGTTACATAGGTGTCCCACGTGCCGTAAGTGATGTTGGTCAGGTTCGGCATTTTGATAACGATGCAGCGAGTGGCGGAAGTGATGCGATTGGTCACCGTGCCGGTGCCGAGGGGAGCGACGACGATTACCTTCCAGGTCCATAGCGGCACTGAAACGAGGTTGTTGTTCGGCGTTTTTGCTCCGTTAAAAAGATACGGTCCGGAAATGACACAACACTCACTCGTTGTCAAAAGGCTGCGTGTGTAATTTTCGAGGTCAGCCCACGGCCCCTGATTGTTACCCGAGGCCTGCGGAATGATGTTCGACATGAAGAAGACGAGGTCGTTGTCGGTCACGTTATCCGTGCGGTCCGCGGACGGGCACATGTGACCGCGATCGAAGCCGCCACCAAACGTGCCAGTGGTAATGACATGAAACGAAGCCGGCAAATTCGTATCTTGAAAGAAAGAACTGGAACGACCGCTCGTGCCGATGTCGGCTGATGTAACGTCCCAACTAGCCCAGTTCGGTTGACCGAGGTTGTCGCTATAGTCGATGGACTCGACCGTTCGCTGAATCAGGTAGTGATTGTGGTTGTTCGGATCGGTAATGGCTCCGCTCGGATTGCCGAGTTGTAATTGGGAATTCGTCGCAATAATAGCTCTGGCAGAGAAACTTGCGAATATCAGGCAGCAAAAAAGAAACAGGGTGGATTTCACAGAAGGGCGTCGGGCACGGATACTTTCACTCAATGTGCGATGGTGACAGTTCTTGCGGAGGGAATCAAGTTTATACTGGCCCAAATGGGCGCTTTCGCAGGCGGCGTTCGGGACGCCTTCGGGACGCGTTTAAGTCGTTTCTGCTTCCACGTGTTCGGCGTGTTGGATACAGTCGGAACCGTGCTGAATCGGCTGGCGATTATAGGAGTGTTGTTGGTTTTTCTGATTGGAGCGGCGTTGGGTTTTTATCTGACGCGCGTTAGCCGGTCTTCGTCGGTCACTTACAATACCTCCGTTATTTTGAAGCAAGTGCAGACCTTGTCGCAATTGGTGACGGTCAAATACGTCGTGGAAAATGTGGTCGTGGCGGAAGATGCGAAATGGTACGGGGACAATCGCGTGCTGTTAGTTGCCCATGGGATTGTGAAGGCGGGGATTTATTTGGATCAGATCAAACCCGGGGACATCAATGTGACGGGTAAGAAACTGAAAATTAAACTGCCGGCGGCGGCGATTACGGATGTGTATCTGGACGAGCATAAGACGGAGATTTTGGAACGGACGACGGGGTTGATGCGCGCGTTCGACAAGGACCTGGAACAAAATGCGCGCAAGAACGCGCTGCAGAAGCTGACGCGGGCAGCTTACGATAACGGGATTATCAAGGAAGCGACCGAGCGCGCGCGGACGCAAATGAGCAATTTGTTTTATCAACTGGGGTTTGAGGATGTGAGCTTCCAGTAGCAGAGCCTCGCGGTACCGGCGGTGGATTTTCGAGTTTCTTCTTCGGGATTCGTTCGTTACCGTAACTTCATGAACTTTGGTTTTCCGGGGCGGTTTCCACAATATCGGCCGCGGCGGATGCGACAATCGACGGTGCTTCGTCGAATGGTGCAGCAAAACCGTTTGACGGTGGACTCGCTGATCTTGCCGCTGTTCGCGCGGTTTGGAAAAAAGCTTCGGCAACCGGTGGGAGCGATGCCGGGGGTATTTCAACTTTCGCCGGACGAAGTTCTGAAGGACGCGGAAAAGGCGCATTCGCTCGGCGTGCCGGCGGTTATTTTATTTGGCATCCCCGACAAGAAAGATGAGAAGGCGTCGGGCGCTTATGCGGCGAAGGGAATTGTTCAGCAAGCGGTGCGTTTGTTGAAACGGGAATTGCCCGATTTGCTGGTGCTGACCGATGTGTGCTTGTGCGAATATATGAGCCACGGCCATTGCGGAATTGTCCACAAGGGAAAGGGCCGCGTGGAAAATGATCCCAGCTTGCAGTTGCTCGCGCGAACGGCGCTGAGCCATGCGGAAGCGGGCGCAGATATCGTTGCGCCAAGCGATATGATGGACGGACGGGTTGCGGCGATTCGGGCGTTGCTCGATGAACGCGGTTTTGCCGAGATGCCGATTCTTTCTTACGCTGCGAAATTTGCGTCAGCGTATTACGGACCGTTTCGTGAAGCGGCGGAATCGACGCCGCAATTCGGCGACCGTCGCAGTTACCAAATGGATCCGGCCAATTCGGATGAAGCGATGCGCGAGGTCGCGATGGATTTACAGGAAGGCGCGGACATGGTGATGGTCAAGCCGGCGTTGGCGTATCTGGATATTCTGCATCGCGTCAAAACTGAATTTGGTTATCCGACGGCGGCCTACGCGGTCAGTGGTGAGTTTGCGATGATCAAGGCCGCCGGTGCGAAGGGTTGGATCGATGAACGGGCGGTGACGTTGGAAACGTTGTTGTCGATGAAGCGGGCTGGGGCGGATATGGTGATTACTTACTCCGCCACGGACGTTGCGCGGTGGTTGCGCTAAATCAGTGCGTCGACATTTGGCCGGTGCGCAACGCGAAGAACAGAATCACCGCGATAAGGACCGCGCCAAGCACTGCGGCAACGATGATAAAAATTTTCGTGCCGGTATCACTCTTTTTGGCAAACGTCCCTTTATCGAAGGCGACGGCTTTGGTTTGCGGGTCCTGACCAAGTTTCACTCCTTGCGGAATGACCATGGTGTGATCGGGAAGCTTTTTGCCGGCCTGCGTTTTGGTGTCGGCGGGAGCGGCGGCTGGTTTCGAGGGAGCGGCAGAAGCGCCAGCGCCATCTTCCAAACGCAATTCGACCTGGCCTAAACGGAGGATTTGGCCGGGCTTGAGGACGGCTTCGCTCGTGACCTGTTGGCCGTTGATGAAAGTGCCGTTGGTGGAATTGAGATCTTTGACGACGACTTCGGTTCCGCGGCGGAGAATTTCACAATGATGGCTGGAAACGGAAGCTTCGGGCAGAAAGAAAGCATTATCATCCACACGGCCGACAGTGGTGGTATCCACATTCAGCTCGTGGGTTTTGCCTGCCAGCGCTTCACTGAGCACGACTAATTTAGCCATCGAATACGCCGATTATCGCCACGCACCCTCTCAAGTCAAATGTTTTGAAAGTGAGATTGAAAGTTGTTGGCGACGGATTGGCTTGAAAAGTTTGGCAAACTTGCGGCGAGACGCCGCGGTAACTCGCAGGCGAGACGCCTGCGTTACGGGGCGTGCGGTGGAAGGCGCATTGCACGGGGGACCTCAGCGAGATGCTTTGATTGAGGAAGGGTTTGGCGTATCGTTTGAGACGTGCGGTTTTATCAACAGATGATCGAGGCAGCGCAGCGCCATGGAACATTTGCGCTGGGCATCATCTCGCGGGTCAAAGGGTCTTCGCCGCAAAAAAAGGGAGCGAAGGCGTTATTTTTTCCGGACGACACGATGATGGGGACGTTGGGAGGCGGTTGTCTCGAAGCGGAGGTGCGTCGGCGCGCCAAACTTGCGATGGCCAGCGGCAAACCGGAGACGTTTGAATTTACACTGGATCATAATTTCGGGTGGGACGATGGACTGATTTGCGGCGGCAAGGTCTATGGACTGATTTTGCCCGATGCGGAAAAAGCCATTGCGGTCTGGCGCGAACTGGCGAGCGGGCAAAGCGCGAAGACGTGGGGTGTTGATGAAAATTTTGTTATCGGATTGTTGGAGGGCACTGAGCGTCCTTTGCTCTACGAGGAAACGGTTTCGCCACTGCATCGGCTCTGGATTGCGGGTTCGGGCCATGTTGCGCAGGCGGTCGCGCCCCTGGCGTTGAATTTGGATTTTGAGGTAACGATTTTTGATGATCGTCCCGAGTTGGCGAACTACGAATATTTTCCGAAGAAAACGGAGATGCGCGTCGGCAACTGGGGCGATTTGTTGGCGACGCCGTTTCCGGCACAGCCGGTGTTCGGGTTGATTGCAACGCGCGGGCATAATCATGATGCGGACGTTTTGGCGGATTGGATCCAAAAGCCGTTCGCATTTTTGGGGATGATCGGCAGCACGCGAAAATTTCGACTGATCAAAGAAGGGTTTTTGAAAAAGAATATTGCGACGGCCGAACAGTTAGAAAAAGTGGTGTGTCCAGTCGGGTTGCCGATCAAGGCGGTCGGAGTAAATGAGATTGCGGTCAGTGTGCTCGCGCAATTGATTGAAGTGCGCGCGGCTGCTGTCCAGTAGTTCGCCTCTCTGTTCGGCGCCTACGAGTCGAGGCAGTCACGGACCATTTTCGCCAGGGCCGATGGATGATACGGTTTCTGGAGGAAATTGAGGCCGGGCTTCAAGACCGAGTCTTTCGAAAACATTTCGGGGCTATAACCGCTGGTGTAGATGATGCGAAGGTCCGGTTTGTCTTTGTGGAGGATTTCGCCCAATTCGCGGCCGTTCATATTTCCGGGCATGACCATGTCAGTCAGGACAACAGCAATCTTGTCGGCGTTCTCTTTGAAAAGCGGAATTGCCTCCGGCCCGCAACTGGCCTCGAGCGTGCGATAACCGTTCTGTTTCAAAACGCCGCAGACCATGGCGCGTAACTGCGGTTCATCTTCAACCACCAACACCGTTTCATTCCCGCGACAATTCTTCTCAGTAATAGTTTTCGAGCCGGTCACGTCGGCAGTAACAGCGGATGCTGGAAAATAAATGCGGAAGGTCGTGCCTTTGCCAACTTCGCTTAGAACCTCTACCCAGCCCTGGTGTTGTTTGACGACGCCGTAAACGGTGGCCAGGCCGAGGCCGGTGCCTTTGCCGACCGCTTTGGTCGTGAAAAACGGTTCGAAGATCCGAGGCAATATTTCCGCCGGAATGCCTGACCCGGTATCACTGATGCGCAGGCAAACGTAGCGGCCGACGTGCGCTTCGGGATTGATGCGAACGTGTGTGTGGTTGATTTCGATCAGGGCGGTGCCGACGGTGACGGTGCCGCCTTTGGGCATGGCATCGCGCGAGTTGACGGCCAGATTGATAATCAATTGTTCGAGCATGCCAATGTCCGCCTCAACGGAGGGCAGGTTCGGCGTGTAATTAAAATGGAGCGCAATATCTTCGCCAAGGATGCGACGCAGGAAGCGCGTAACGTTGCTGACCGTTTCGTTGAGGTCGAGCGGTTGCGCTTGCATGACCTGCTTGCGGCTGAAGGTCAGAAGCTGCCGCGTGAGATTGGTCGCCCGTTGAGCGGCGAGAGAAATTTGTTCGATCGGTTCTTTCGCATCGGCCGGGAGCATGTTGTCTTCAAGCAACATTTTGGAATAACCCTGGACGATGGTGAGGACGTTGTTGAAGTCGTGGGCAATACCCGCGGCCAATTGTCCAATGGACTCCATTTTTTGCGACTGCCGCAGTTGGGTCTCAAGATTGACGCGCTCGGTGATGTCGATGGCGTAGCAGTGGACGGTCTCCATTTCCTGAACAGGAAAGAAATGCCAGGAGATGATCCGATTCGCGAAGACGGTTTCGCGCCGCAACTTGGTGTTGCCGGTTTGCAAACATTCCTCAACGAGCCGTTCGATATCGTCCGGTAAAATATCCGCCGGATCGGCGTCAATCATTTTGGCAAGTTCGAGCGCGGCCTGGTTGCAATAGGTCAAACGCCCGTCCGACTCCAACTCAAAGATGGCATTCGGATTGAGACGCGGGAACGCGGCGAGTTTTTCAATGCGATCGTCGGCTTCTTTGCGCTCGGTAATGTCGCGAATATTAAGGACGATGGCTGCGGCGGGTGAATCGACGCGCACGGATTTTCCGATGCATTCCAGGACGCGCCATGCTTCGTCGGCGTCGGAGAACCTGAACTCGACCTGTTGCGGTTTGCCAGGCTCCTTGAAAAGCGAATCGAACATGGCGGTGACGGTTGGGACGTCTTCGCGCGAGACAAAATCGAGAAAGTTTTTGCGCTTAAGTCCGTCAGAGGTGTAGCCGAGGGCGCGCACGGAAGGGCTGGCGTAACGGAACGTAAAATCGGGTGCAAGGATCAGGATGATATCGAGTGCGTTTTCGATGAGTGAACGGAAATGTTCTTCGCTCTGGCGCAGTGCGCTTAAGGCGCGTTGGCGCTCGCGTTCGATGTCTTTATTGCGAACGGCGTTGAGGACGGCGCTGGGCAAGCGTTTGAGGGTGGACTTGAGAATATAATCGTCGGCGCCGGCTTTCATGCAGCGCACGGCCACTTCTTCGGATTGCGAACCGGTGACGAGAATGAACGGCGTGTCTTTGCCGCTTTGCTTGAGCAAATCGAGGGCGTCGAAAGCATCGAACCCGGGCATGCTGAAGTCGGATAAAATAATATCGGGGTCAAATTCCTGTAGAGCCTGCAAAAAAGCATCGCGACCATCGACGCACCGGGGCGTGAATTGAATTTGGGCGCGGCGCAGTTCGCGCTGGACGAACTCGGCGTCGGTCTGAATGTCTTCCAGGATTAAAAGCCGCAACTTTCGTTGCGCGATTTCGGGAGCAACATCGGCCGGAGCGTCCACCGCCGGACTTTGCGCCGGGTAAAAGTGGGTTGTATCACTCATATCGGACAGCCTTCTCGATAGATCCACGAACACTCGGCATTTTATCTCTTCGTCCCATTATATGCAACCAAACGAACTGGATCTTATTTATGCTCTAAAGCGTGTCGTCTTCAGATTTCTGCGCTGGCAAAGTGAATGTAAACGTCGCGCCTTCGCCCGGTTTGCCCTCGGCGTGGACTTCACCGCCCTGGCGGCGTGCGAGGCGTTGGGCAACGGCGAGGCCGATGCCGCGTCCGTCGAACTCCTGCTCTCCATGGAGTTTTTGAAAAACGCCGAACAGGCGACTGACGTATTTCATATCGAACCCGGCGCCGTTATCGCGCACCCAATATTTATTGAACTCGCCATCGCGTTCTCCGCCAATTTCGATGCGAGGCTGCGGTTTTTTGCTCGAGAACTTCACGGCGTTTTCGAGCAGGCGCTGAAAAATTTCGGCCGTCAAACCTGAGTCAGCCCAGGCTTCGGGCAGGGAATGAACCTTGAACTGGATATTGGTGCCTTTGGTCGGAAGCACTTTGACTGAGTCGCTGGCGAGCTGATCCATATCGATCATCGCGGGCATGTAAGTGCGGCGCGACAGGCGCGACATGATGAGCAGGTCTTCGATCATCACCGAGGCTTTGTGCGCGCCGGAGACGAGAATTTCGAGACAACGTTTGCCTTCGGCATCCACTTTGTCGCCGTAATCTTCCAGAAGGATTTTCGAAAAGCCTTCAAGCGCGCGCAGCGGTGCGCGTAAATCGTGGGAAACGGAATAAGCGAATTGTTCGAAGTCTTTGCTGACGGCCTGCAACTGGGCCGTGCGAGCGTCGAGCGCTTTCTGCATTCGTTTCACAGACTCGGCATCCGGAGGATGGCTCATGTTGCTATCAAGAATATCGGCCAAAGCAAGGGTTCGTCAATCGGGGCGAGTCGGAAAAGCACATGTGGCTGGCCGCGATGCTTATGTCGGATACGTACTGACAGTCGCTGTCAAACAGGGTGCTTTTTAAAAGCGGCGGCCTTCGGTTGGCCGCGACTGGTCTCCGAAACAGCCGCGCTCCGATAGTGACGAGAGGCGTTCTCCCTGATTTACACTTGACTTCTTTCTCTTGAAGAATTGGCCTATGCCTCTAAGGTGGAAAATCAAATGAGTGTGCCCGACACAGAGTTTATCAGCATTCTTGGCGCAACTGGATCGCCGGAACAGGCTACTGAAACCAAAACATGGTCCAAAGCCCTGCCCGATACGCTGCCTATTCTTGGCCTGTCGGATATTGTCATTTTTCCCGGGACAGTGACGCCGTTGCTCGTTGAAACCGCGCAAAGTATCCGGCTGATCGACGACGTCGTCGCCGGTGACCGATTTCTCGGGCTTGTCTTGCAGCGCGCGCCGGAAACGGAAAACCCAACGCCGTCCGATCTCTACTCCTGTGGGTGCGCGGGGCGAGTGCTGAAGATGTTGAAATTTCCGGACGGCACGGTCCGCATTCTCGTCGAAGGTTTGCGCCGTTTTCGCATCAAGGAGTTCGGCGCGCAAACGCCGTATTTGACGGCGAAGGTCGAAGTGCTCAAAGACGTCGTCGATGACTCGCTGGAACTGGCGGCGTTGATGCGCAATGCGGAGCGCGAATTTCAGGAAATCGTCAAACTTTCGCCGACGCTGAGCGAGCAGATTAAAATCGCCGCGTTGAACACGGAAGATTCGGGCAAGCTGGCCGATTTGATCGCGGCGAACCTGAATCTGAGTTTGGAAGAGCGCCAGCATTTGCTGGAAATTCCGTCGGTCAAAGAGCGGCTCACCCGTTTGCTGCCGTTGCTGAGTCGTGAACTGGAAGTGCTCAAGCTTGGTTCGAAAATTCAAAACGAGGTCGTGACCTCGATGTCGAAGAACCAGCGAGACTTCTTCTTGCGCGAACAAATCCGCGCCATCCAACGCGAGTTGGGCGAGCTAATCCGCCAAGGCCTCATACGTAAGGAGGGCGAGCGCCGTTGGAGCGTCTACGTGGCTCTCTAGGCTCTATATATAGAGCCTGCCGGTGCTCCGGCTTAATGGCATCTTTAGGCCCCTTCTTTAGGCTGAGCTTGGAGTCAATACTCAGCTATTGACCCACCGGAAGCCCCTTTATATAG
>JAICXV010000583.1 GCA_025934545.1 Verrucomicrobiia bacterium | reverse complement strand
GTGTTCGATGGGGGACATAATCGCCGGGATCAATTCGCGCAATTCGCGCACGAGTTTTTGCACGTAGTCCCAATGGCCTTCTTCGGGCTTGTTGAGCAATCCCGCGGGCTTGCCGTAAAAATCTTTTTGGCCTGAACCCGTGTAGAACCACAACCCGCGGGCCTTGTTGATGATGCTGAGATAGGCCATGCAGCGGTACTCCGCAGGTGTCGGAAATCGCGCATCTTTTTTCGGATGTTGATAGGACTGTATCGCAATCCAAAGCGGCTTTTTAGAAAATGTTGTGGTCAACCACGACGGCGGTTCGAGCATCACGCTGGCGTGTTCGTGGCCATCCAACGGATCGCCGTCAGCGCCGTCGAGCGGGATCGGATACCACCACCAGATGCCGGCATCCATCGCCTGATCTGGAAAGAAATTGCGCCGATCACCCACCAAATGTTGGATGATGTCGCGCGTGTCACCCAAAACCAAGGGATGATTTGGGTCCAGTTCGTGGACCAATTTATAAAGCGCGACGATATTCTTAAGCGGCGCTTCTCCGCGCGCCACTCGCTCCTCGGACCCCCAACAGAGCAACCCGGGATGATCGCGAAACGTTTCAATCCTGCGACGTACTTGCGCCCACTGCGCTTTCTCGATCGCGTGTCGCGGCAGTTCGACCATCATGCGCAAGTGATGCTGGGCGTTGAGGTCGAGTAAACGTTTTACGTCGCCATCAGTGGCATTGATGGGGTCGGCGGCGTCTCCCATGGTTATCGAATAGCTGTGCGTCGCACTGAAACCGGCGTCGGCCATCTCGCCGTAATGCGAACAGCTATACATGCCAATCGGAAAATGCGGTTCTCCGGCGACACGGAGGAATCCATCGGTGCCCATCGTGACAACGGAATCGCAGTTTGCGCGCACCGTTACGTCCGTGCGATCGTCGACAATTACTTTGCCGCTGCGGTCAACTAAATGGGCAATAATTGTATAAATAGCCTTCGTTGAAACGGGCACGCGCAGTTTTGTGCCCACAAATTCTCCACGGGACGCATCGACGGCACTCTGAGCGATTTCTTTTCCGGCGCTGTCACGCAAGCTGGCAACGAATTTCAGTCCGGCTCGAGACGATGGGTTAATAACGATCCGCCCGTCGACGCGTATTTCGCCGCGTCCGGATCCGACGTTTAAATAACAGGGGCACGCGGGATAAAGTGTCAACGGAGCGCCCACATGAAAGGTGCCGTCCAGATGCCGCAGGCGATTTCCAGTCGGGTCGAGCAGGGCAATCGTATAAGGATGAGGCCCTGATGAAGGCAGGATGACCGATGTCTTAAATTTTTGCGATGTAAGACGCGGAACGGAAACGGGCACGTCGACGACGCGTCCAGCGGCCTCGACGCGAAGCGTGCCGCGAAACGGCGAGGCTTGACGATTCATTACACGAACGACCAACTCGTGTTGACCGGCCCACTCCTTCGGTTGCTGCTCAAGAAAAAGCGATTGCGGGCTCGTCACGACCGCGCTGACGTCGTCAGCC
Organism: Verrucomicrobiia bacterium; assembly: GCA_025934545.1. Taxonomy (GTDB): domain Bacteria; phylum Verrucomicrobiota; class Verrucomicrobiia; order Limisphaerales; family Palsa-1400; genus JAICXV01. Next base: position 1,317 of record JAICXV010000583.1, on the reverse strand, counting down.
CAAACGGAGCCGACCAGGTTCGAGCAAAAGACATCGAAATCGGCGACGGCGGCATGCTGCGGCGCCTTCGCCGTTGCCTTGAGCAGCATCCATTGGCCGGCCTTGATTTCGTTTGGAAAAACCTGCGAGCGATCAACGATTCTACCATCGCTGCCGCGAAACATAATGGTGATGCCGGCGCGGTTGGGGTCTTGCGAATGGTCGCAGCGGATCCAGCCGCTAAAAACGATCTCATCCTCGCTCGCTATTTGGAGTTTAGGACTGAGAAAAACAAAACGGGCATCGGGCGTTCCGGTCAATCGAACAGATTGCTTTCCGCTGTGTGCGATTTTCTTGTCGACGGTCGCGCTGGCGTCGCCGCGCTTACTGTAAACCCACCAACCATCAGCGGGCGGGCCGTGGTTGTCGGGCGCTTCGAAGCTGGGGTCGGGGAGGATGTTTTGCTGCGCAAAAGTGCCTGGGGCAAGGCTCAGAAGCAAAGCGACTACGGATCGGGCACGGAAAAAACTCATCACTACGCCTCTATCAAAGACCAAATCCGGCCATTTTGCATTGAAAATAATTTACCAGCGGCTAAACAGGCTTAATGCGAAAACTCCCTCTACTTGGTTTGGGGCTATTTCTTGCGCTGGCGGCGCACGCCGCTAAACCGAACATTATCTTCATTTTGGCGGATGATTTGGGTTACGGCGATTTGGGCTGTTATGGCCAAAAACAAATCAAAACGCCTTGCCTCGACAAGATGGCGGCGGAAGGACTGCGCTTTACCCAGGCGTACGCCGGGAGCACCGTTTGCGCTCCTTCGCGCGGCACATTGATGACCGGTTATCATACTGGTCATGCGTGGGTGCGCGGCAACAGCAACGCTCATTTGCGCAAACAGGACGTGACAGTGGCGGAACTGCTGAAGGACGCGGGCTATCGCACTTCGCTCGTTGGAAAATGGGGACTCGGCATGGAAAACACCGCTGGTTCGCCGCCCAAAAAAGGGTTCGATGAATCGTTTGGTTACCTGAGTCAAGTACATGCTCATTTTTATTACACCGACCATCTCATCAAAAACGGCGAACCGTTTTATATTCCCGAAAATACGAATGGCGCGAAAAAAGTTTATTCGCATGATCTGTTCGCGAAGGCGGCATTGGATTTCGTAAAAGAAAATCGCGAACGTCCGTTTTTTCTATATCTCGCATTCACCATTCCGCATTTCAATATGGAGGTGCCGAGCACTGAGCCTTACACGAATGAGAAATGGCCGCAGATGGAGATCAACAAAGCCGCGATGATCACGCGGATGGACCGCGATATCGGCCGGCT
>JAICXV010000428.1 GCA_025934545.1 Verrucomicrobiia bacterium | reverse complement strand
ATCCCGTTTTACTCCTACGAACGCAGCCGCGGGGACACCGACCACAACGTCATTTCCCTGCGCGACGACATGCTGCGTCCGCACACCTATCCGCACTCCGAATTCTGGAAAGAACTCGACACAAACACCTTCACCATCCCGCACCAACCCTTCAACTCCGTCCTCTGGAAAACCAACGACCGCGAGCACCGTCCGCTCATGGAAATCTATCAAGGCTTCCGTGGCCACACCTGCGAAAGCGACGCGACCAATGGTTTGGCCCACGACAACGAAGTCGGCTTCATCGCCAGCAGCGATCATCTTTCGACGGGCATGAGTTTCGCCTGCGTTTGGGCCGAAAAACCCACTCGCGAATCCATCTTCAGCGCTTTAAAAGCTCGCCGCACCTTCGCCGCCATGGACAAAACTGTTTTGCGCGTCACCTGCGGCGAACATTGGATGGGCGAAAAATTTGAAGTCACCTCAACGCCCTCGCTTAACATCTACGCACACCTGCCGACCGGTGTCACGATTACCAAACTGCAGGCTTACATCGACGGAATACCCGATGAAACGCGGTTCGAGAGCGACAAAATTGGTTTGTACCAATACTCACTCGACTCGTCATTGAAAGGCAAACACACCATCTTCATTCGCGTCACCGAATCGAATGGCAAGTTTGCCTGGTCCTCTCCGATGTGGATCACCGTTCGCCAATAGCGCCGTCCAGTCGGATCAATCCCGCTCGCCACCGCAACGGCGCATCTTTGAACCGCAGGATCGGCCGCTCAAACAAGTGCCACGATATCGCGGCGATGATGATCGCGCCGCTGCTGCATAAAACAAAACTGAGCACCTGCCATTTCAATCCGCCGAATCCGTGCCGGTTCAGCCACGGCCACACGAAATACGGCAAAAAGAAATGGAAAATATAAATGCCATAACTGATCCGCCCGAGATAAGTCATAGGCCCTGCCTGAAGAAACGATCCGGCGACACCTTTGAAACCGCAACTCGCGCGGAAAATCATCCAGCCAAAAAGCATGCTGACAAACAGATCGAACAAAACCGTATTTGGTTTTGGATCATACAGACACCAGACATGCATGACCACAGTTCCAACCGCAGCCACCGGCAAGATGATAAAATTCATAACGTGATTTACCCAATCGCGGCGAGCATCGGCGGCCATCAACGCGATGCCTGCGCCCATCGCTAAACTGTCCATCGACGCAAACGGAATCGAATACGTCGCAATCGCATTGAAGTCATTTGCAACGGCGATCCATCGGTAGAGCGGCCCTGCTGAAATCGCTCCAAGCACCAGCCACTTCAACCAACGCCGCGGCATAAACAATACCAACCACGGCCAAAGCAGATAAAATTGTTCTTCGACGGCGAGTGTCCAAAAATGCCCGACCTGCGGCGGCCAGACTCCATCTACTGCGACTTTAAAGTTGAGCGTGTAAGTTGCCAACCATCCCACGAACTGCGCTGTTGGGGGAATCTGCGCGAGGAGCGCGATCGTTAACACCATGTAGTACAGCGGAAAGATTCGCAGAAATCTGCGATAATAAAACCGCCACAAACATTCATTCTTTTGAGTCGAGCCCGAGTCTGCTTCCGTTCGATAACCGAGCAAAATTCCGGTGATCAAAAATCCACTCAGGACAAAAAATAGACGCACGCCTAAATGTCCCCACGGCAAACGAACCCATCGCCACGTGACTTGTTCCAAGTTTATATAGTGATGCACCAGAACTCCCAGAACCGCCAAAGCGCGCAGGCCATCCAATTGCGGCATGTGCCTCGGCACCGCAGTCGCAGTGCTGTGTCGCCCTTTGTTGGTACCCAACCCATCCATTCTTTCCTCGATTCTAGTTCGTGACCGGATTCCGTCCGAGAGGGGCAATTACTGTTCTTGCTCCCCACCGAAGATTGCACCGTGGACTCAGTGCATCCTTGTCATTTCCATTGGGCAATGCTTGAACGCGCCTGCAAAGTTCCGCATACTACATGGATGCAGTTGATCCGGGACATCCATGCAAAGAAAGCCGCCGCGCGTCAGCCGGTGGTTTCCTTTGAGTTCTTTCCGCCCAAGACTGAAGAAGGCGATCGCAATTTGCTCGAGAAAACGATCCCGGCGTTGCTCGAGCTCAAACCCGACTACTGCTCGGTTACATACGGCGCGGGTGGCAGCACGCGTGAAAAAACGTTGATGATCGTCGAACAGATTCAACGTCAGCATGGCCTCACCGCCATGGCCCATCTGACTTGCGTTAACTCGACCGTCGACCAACTTCGTGATGTTTTGCGTGAAGCAAAACAGCGCGGCATCAAAAATATTTTGGCATTGCGCGGCGATCCGGAAGGTGGCGCCAACGGTGTGTTTAAAACCGTTCCCGGTGGTTTGGAATTCTCGTATCAACTGGTGAAGTTGATCAAGGAGATGGACCATTTTTGCATCGGCGTTGCTGGTTTTCCGGAAGGCCATATCGCGTGCGCGGAAGGGCGCGAGGCTGATTGGGACCATCTGAAACACAAAGTTGATTCCGGCGCGGACTTTGTCCTGACCCAATTGTTTTTCAGCAACGACGACTTTTTCCGGTTCCGCGATTATCTCGTGAAGAAAGGCGTAAAAGTGCCGATTTGCCCGGGCATTATCCCAATCCTGAGCGCCGGTCAGATCAAGCGGTTCACCAAACTTTGCGGTGCGGAATTGCCCGAGCCGCTGGTGAACGATTTGGAAAAATACGCCGATAACGACGAAGCGTGCACGGAGTTCGGAGTCGAATACGCGACAAAACAGTGCGCCGAGTTACTCAAGTGCGGCGTGCCTGGCCTGCATTTCTATACGCTGAACAAGTCGCATTCCGTCTCGCGCGTGTTGAAAAATCTGAAACTCTCTTAACGTAGCCTCCGACGTGAAGAGGCGGACTTAGCGCATTCGTATCGACACAATCCGTCTCGTCACCTCGGCGGCTACAATGTTAGTGCGTCGCGTCTTTGAAGTTCTTGTTTTCTTTGAACACCAACGAGGCGGAATTCATACAATAGCGTAAGCCTGTAGGTTTGGGACCATCTTCAAAGACGTGTCCAAGATGCGCGCCGCACAAGGCGCAAAGACTCTCAACGCGATCCATTCCGTAGCTATGGTCTTCGTGCGTGACGACGTTTTCCTTCGCGACCGGTTGAAAGAAACTCGGCCAACCTGTGCCTGAATTAAACTTCGTCTCCGAAGTAAACAACGGCAGGCCGCAGCAGACGCAGGTATAAATGCCGGGCTTATGATTGTCGAAAAACGCGCCACAAAACGCCGGCTCAGTTCCTTTGCCGCGCGCGATGCGATATTGGTCGGCGGTCAGTTGTTTTTTCCACTCGGCGTCGGTTTTGACCACTTTAGGAACCGAAGTGACGGGGCCGAGCTGGCCTTTGTCATCGAGGAATCTTACCTGGACCATAACTTGTTTGTTCGTTTTCGTGTTGACCGGATCCGCTGCAAAGCAGGGCAGAACGCCGGCGATGAGAATTAAAGCGAGCCATTTCATAGCTGCATAGAAGCATGGTCTCCCGGACGCGGTTCGTCAATCCGCTGACGAGCCGGAATTAAAAAAGAAGCGCGGACATTTCTGTCCGCGCTTTGAGAGAGTCAGGACCAATTAATCGAACGCGTGTCCCGAGCAGCAAAGGACGTTTTTCACTTTGTGGCGGACGAGTTCTTTGACTTT
>JAICXV010000671.1 GCA_025934545.1 Verrucomicrobiia bacterium | reverse complement strand
CATGTAGGCCCATTGGAACAGCGGCCACTTCCAGGAATTTTTTTCGCGGCAAACGACGGCGACGTTGCTGATGCATTGCATGGCCAAAACGAAGAACACCAACAAAGTTAGACAGTTGACCGTTGTGTAAACAGCAGTGCCATTGGGACGTTTTTGTTCGCGCAACACTTGTGCAAGCTGGCGCGTGTGCGCTTGTTTGTCGGTGTTTTCTTCGACGTTGTAGACGAGCGACATCGTGCTCACGAAAACTTCGCGGGCGGCAAAAGAAGAAATAAGGCCGATGCCGATCTTCCAATCGAATCCCAACGGTTTGATGATCGGTTCGATGGAACGGCCAGCCATGCCGGCGAAGCTGTTGCGGATGCGGTCACCGCTCGCCTCGATACCACTTGAAGTCGTTTGAGTTTGCGCAACCGAAGCAACATTTGCCGTCGCGGGCGTGGCATGACGCGGATAACTGGCGAGAAACCACAAGAGAATATTAATACCCAGAATGACCGTGCCGGCTCTGCGCAAAAACAGTTTGGACCGATCCCACATGTGGCGGAGGACGATGCGCCCAAGCGGACGTTTGTAAGGCGGCAGTTCCATGACGAGCATTGGCGTTTCGCCTTTGAGCAACGTCTTTTTGAAAAGCCACGCCATTAGCAGCGCGACAACGATTCCAAGCAGATACATCGAGAGCATCGTCAAACTCGCCATGAGCTGGCGGTTCGGAAACATTGCGGCAATGAGCAATATATATACGGGCAGACGCGCCGAGCAGCTCATCAGCGGCGCGACGAGAATGGTGACGAGACGGTCTTTCGGCGTTTCGATGGTGCGCGTCGCCATGATGCCGGGAATGGCGCAGGCGAATGAACTTAACATCGGGATAAAACTCTTTCCGTGCAGGCCAACCTTGCTCATGAGCCGGTCCATCAAAAACGCGGCGCGCGCCATATAACCGGTGTCTTCGAGCAGGCCGATGAAGAAAAAGAGCAAACAAATCTGTGGCAGGAAAACGACGACGGCGCCGACGCCGGCAATAACGCCATTGACGAGCAGGTCGCGAAGGTCCCCCGCAGGCATAGCTTTAGCAATGGCATCGCCCAGAGCGTTCACGCCGGATTGCATCAAATCCATCGGAATGCGCGCGAGCGTGAAAATGCTCAAAAACATCAACGCCATGATGGCGATGAAGATCAGCATGCCCCAGAAACGATGAGTCACGACGCGGTCGATTTTATCGCTTAGATTTTCGTCACCGGAACCGGTGTCGCTCGTAACGGCTTGCTGAATACGACCAATGCGCAGGTAACGGGCTTCGATCGACGCGCTGCGCCAGTCGAGGTTGGCCGTATCAATTCGGGCACGAGCGGCTTCGACCGATTGAACGACCGCCGCAGGATAATGCGTCGCGCTGCCGCGCAAAAATTTTTCGTCGGACAAAATCAACAACGCTTCGGCGTGCGCGGACGTATGGCGTTGATGAAAGGTTTGCGCGAGCAAGTCGGACAACGGCTCGATCTCTCTGGCGATCGCGCCAGGCAACTGGCAAAACTGTTTCGGCGTCGCACGTTTCGGCGCGCGCACAAAATCGATGATAGTCTTGCGCAACTCGGGAACGCCCTTCCCCGTATTGCCGACCAATGGCACTACCACAACGCCGAGTTCGCGCGAAAGTTTTTCAGCATCGATGGTGTGTCCGTTGTTCGTCGCGACATCAACCATGTTCAAGCCAATGATCGTCGGGTAACCAAGTTCCACGACCTGCGTCGCAAAATACAAATTGCGTTCGAGATTGGACGCGTCGACGACAACGATGACGAGACAAGGCGCGGGAACTTCGGAAAGACGATGGAAAAGCACGTCGCGCGCGACCTGTTCGTCGAGCGATTGCGGGCTCAAACTGTAAGTGCCAGGCAAATCCAGAATAGTGATGGGTATATCGCTCGGCGCGCCCTGCAGTTTGCCTTCTTTGCGTTCGACGGTGACACCGGCGTAATTGCCGACGCGCGCGCGCAATCCGGTGAGCGCGTTGAACACGGTGGTTTTGCCGGAGTTGGGATTACCAGTGAGGACAACATAAGCGGGCTGGGTGCGCGTGTTCGCCAATTGAGACTGAGTCTCAATTGGTGCGCCAGCTTTTTTCGATGTCGTATTGTCCTGTGTTAACATTCAGAAGAACTCGCCGCTCAGCGGCGTCTGACCTCATTTTGGCTCAACGAAAATCTGCTCCGCGTCTTGCCGCCGTAACGTGAGATGATAACCGCGAACTTTGATTTCAACGGGATCACCCAACGGCGCGAAACGAACCAACTGCACCGGCGTGCCGACGAGCAGCCCCATT
>JAICXV010000697.1 GCA_025934545.1 Verrucomicrobiia bacterium | reverse complement strand
CCGGGAAGCGCGTGTTTATGCGCGTGGATTACAACGTGCCGATGGAGGAAAAGGACGGGAAGATGGTCATCAACGACACAACCCGCATCAAAGAAACGCTGCCGACTCTCAAACTATTGCTCGGCAAAGGCGCGAAACTCATTCTCGCGGCGCACCTCGGCCGTCCCAAAGGCAAACGTGAGCCATCGATGTCATTGCAACCGGTCGCGACGAAACTTTCGGAGATGGTCGGCAAGCCGGTGCAGTTCGTCGATGATTGTGTCGGGCCCAAAGCCGAAGAAGCGGCGAACAAGCTGAAGAACGGTGAGATTTTGTTGCTGGAAAATGTTCGCTATTACAATGAGGAAGAGGCGAATGACCCGACGTTTGCCGAAAAGCTGGCGAAGCTGGCGGATGTTTATGTGAATGACGCTTTCGGCGCAGCGCATCGCGCGCATGCTTCGACGGCAGGGATCGCGCGGGTCATCGCCAAACGCGGTGGCAAATGCGCGGCAGGTCTGTTGATGGAACGTGAGTTGAAGTTTTTGGGTGATGAATTGGAAAAACCGGCCCGTCCGTTCGTCGTGATTCTTGGCGGCGCGAAGGTCTCGGACAAAATTAAAGTCATCGATCGTCTCCTTGAAAAGGCCGATGCGATTTTAATCGGTGGCGCGATGGCTTATACGTTCCGGCTCGCCACCGGACATAAGACGGGCAAATCGCTTGTTGAACCGGACAAGACGGATGTCGCGCTCGCGGCTCTGGATAAAGCGAAGAAGCGTAACGTGCAATTTCTCACCCCGACGGACAACATGATCGGCACACCCGTCGACACCGGCAAGTTGAACAAGAAAGGCAAGCCGGTCATGGAAATCCAAAACCCGCGCCTCAATTCGTCGCTCGAGATTCCCGATGACGCGGAAGGTTTTGATATCGGTCCGGAAACGGCCAAACGTTACGCGGAATTGATTCGCGGCGCGAAAACCATTTTGTGGAACGGCCCGATGGGCATGTTCGAAGATCCGCGTTTCGCCGAAGGCACGAACGTCGTGGCGCGCGCGGTGGTTGAAGCAACGCAGAAGAACGGCGCAAAGAGTATCATCGGCGGCGGCGACAGTGTGAAAGCATTGAACAAAGCGGGGCTAGGCGACAAAGTGACGTTCATGAGCACCGGCGGTGGCGCGAGCCTGGAATTTTTGGAAGGCGTGGAGTTGCCCGGCGTGGCGGCGCTCACAAATAAATAATTGAAGAGACCACGGATTTCACGGATGACACGGATAATTTCCGTTCTCAACCGCGATTCTTTATCCGTGCTATCCGTGTAATCCGTGGTTAAAAATTTCAAAGAAGATGAACAAACAACGCAAATTAATCATCGCAGGTAACTGGAAGATGAACAAAACCGTCGCGGAGTCTTTGGCTCTGGTGCGCGGTTTGAAAATCGAACTGGCCAATATCAAAGAGGTGGACATCGTCATTTGCCCGCCCTTCACCGCTCTGAGCGAAGTTTCCAAGGCTGTGATCGATTCGAACATCCGCCTCGGCGCGCAAAATATGAGCGAGAACGGCTACGGCGCGTTCACCGGCGAAATCGCGGGCGGAATGTTGAAGGAGTTTTCCTGCCGTTACGTCATCCTCGGCCATTCGGAACGTCGCCAATTTCAAAAGGAAAGCGACGAATTGATCTCCAAAAAAGCCCAGGCGGCCCATGCCAATTCGCTCAAGCCAATCGTTTGCGTTGGCGAAACTTTGGCTGAGCGCGAAGGAAATAAAACCGAGCAAGTCCTCGAAACACAGGTCAAAGGCAGCCTTGCCGGACTCACCAAAGAACAGATGGTAGAGACAGTTGTCGCCTACGAACCGGTCTGGGCCATCGGCACCGGCAAGACGGCAACCACAGCGCAAGCCCAAGAGGCCCATGCATTTATACGCAAACAGTTGGTGGGCCTATTCGACGAAAACGTTGCGAAACGGGTGCGCATCCAATATGGTGGCAGTGTGAAGCCGGCCAACGCTCGTGAGCTGATGGAACAGCCCGATGTTGACGGCGCATTAGTCGGTGGAGCTTCGCTGGACGCGCGCAGTTTTTGTGTTTTTATCAAAAACTCGATTTGAAGCGGATACGGTTAATCGAAGATATTGACACGCTAATAATTAGTGCAGTTAACGAAAATTAGCGGTTAGAAAATAAAAAGAATATGAGCTTACTTATTGGATTT
>JAICXV010000744.1 GCA_025934545.1 Verrucomicrobiia bacterium | reverse complement strand
CACCGCGACGGCCGCGGATGCGATGGTTGATGGCGTCGTGATGAATAAGAGCGGCGCGGCGTCCGCGTTTGGTACTGAACCCTTCCGCAACCATGCGCAGCACTTCGTCAAACTCTTCGCGCGTGAGATGCCGATACGGATACGCGCCGCGCATCATGTCGAACAGTTGATCTTCAGTCAGATCCTCACACGCGGCGGCGGCGACCATTTGTTGCGCGAGAACGTCGAGCGGTTTCTCGGGCATGATGATGGCGTCAAGTTCGCCGCGACGAATGCTATGGATGGTTGCGACAGTCTCGACAAGTTCATCGCGGCTCAATGGAAAAAGCCGTGCTTTTGGCATGCCGCCACGACGATGGTCAGCGCGACCGGCGCGTTGCAGCAAAGTGGCAATCGAACGCGTTGGACCGATTTGGCAGACGAGATCAACGGAGCCAATGTCGATGCCGAGTTCAAGGGACGCAGTCGCGACGAGAGCTTTTAGTTCGCCTCGTTTCAAACGATTCTCGGCATCGAGACGGAGTTTCGCCGAAAGGCTGCCGTGATGTGAGGTGACTTTGTCTTTGCCCAGACGTTCGGCAAGTTGATGCGTGACGCGTTCGGCGAGTCGGCGGGTATTTACGAAAATCAACGTCGTTCGATGTTCATCAATCAATTGACAGAGGCGCTCGTATACTTCGCCCCAGACCTCATTCGACATCACCGCTTCCAAAGGCGAACCAGGGAGTTCAACCGCGAGATCCATTTTTCGCGCATAACCCGAATCGACGATGGTGCAATTTGGTTTGCCGGAAATATCTATGTTATTTGCGCCGACGAGAAACCTGGCAACTTCCTCAATGGGCTTCTGTGTTGCAGACAGGCCGATGCGTTGGAGAGGATGTTTCACGAGCGCGGCGAGACGTTCCATGCTGAGCGCGAGATGTGATCCGCGGCGATTGCCGACGAGGGCGTGAATTTCATCGACGATCAAGGTGCGGACGGTGCTCAGGACTTTGCGGCCGGAAACGGAAGTGAGCAATAGATACAGAGATTCCGGCGTGGTGACCAGAATGTGCGGCGGCCTTTTGCCAATGGCCAGACGTTTGGATGCGGGTGTATCTCCAGTGCGGACTTCGGCGCGCACGGGCACATCGCCGAGACCGCTTTCAAAGAACGCGGTGCGCAAACCCGTTAACGGTTCTTCCAGGTTCTTGTGGATGTCGTTGCTCAAAGCCTTAAGTGGCGAGACGTAAACGACGCGCGTTTCATTTGGCAATTCGTTCTCAAGTCCTTCGCGAAATAATTGGTCGAGCGATGCGAAAAAGGCGGCGAGCGTTTTGCCGGACCCGGTCGGCGCCGCGATCAGGACGTTTTTGCCTTCCTGAATGGCCGGCCACCCACACTGTTGCGGTTCGGTGGGCGAGCCGAATTTTTGCTCGAACCACCGTTGAACAACAGGATGGAATTGGAATGAGTGCACCGTGCGTTAGTTTACATCAGATTTTCCCTGAACGTAAGCAAGCCAATGTTGACCCGAATAATATCGCCGCCGACGCGTCGAAAGAGGGTCCCCGCAGGCGTCCCAATCATAATATATGACAAAAGGCATTGTATTGTTGTCGATCTCGATTTGTCTCCCATCGGCATTCGCGACGGCGGCCGTGACGTTGCCGTTTGATGAAAAGTTTTCATCGCCGGCGCTTGGTTCAGAATGGAAAAAGGAAACGGGGTCCACGGGCAACATTGAAATTAAAGATGGTTGGGCAACTTTCGAATCACCGCTGACCGGACGCGACCACATCGAGCGATCGGTGGGCAAAGACAACATCACCATCTCCGCCAAAATTGTTCGCTGGGCCGGAATTTATCTGGT
>JAICXV010000381.1 GCA_025934545.1 Verrucomicrobiia bacterium | reverse complement strand
TTATGCGTGGAAATTTTCCGCGCAGGGCATTTTCCAAGGGTTTGCGTGAAAACCCCTCCTCGGAAGCCGCTCGGCTTGGCGGTTATCAGCCCGTGGCATCGTTAGTGCTAAGATACGGTCAAATCGAGTTGACACTGCTTGAGATGAATCTTTACAGTGCGCGCTCATTTCCAAATTAACACACGTATAGATATGAAAAATAAATGGACCAAGAAGCTTGCAGCTTTCACTTTGATTGAGCTGCTGGTTGTCATCGCGATTATTGCCATTCTGGCCAGCATGCTGTTGCCGGCTTTGGCGCGCGCAAAACAAAAAGCTCAACGCATCAATTGCGTTAATAACATGAAACAAATCGGTATCGGTTACCGCATTTGGTCAGGTGACAATGGCGATCGTGGCGGCCCTCAATTGGTTCCGATCGCTCAAGGTGGCTGGTCGGATCGCGTCGCTACGGGGCAAGCGGCACCGTGGGTCTGGACGAATTATTACATCATGCAAAACGAATTGGGCCAGTCGCCCAAAGTGTTGCTCTGTCCCTCGGACGATCGTTCTGCCGCCCAGAACTTCTATTGCACCAACGGTACGCCAGTCCAAGGCACGTTCGGCAATGCGTTCATCTCTTATTCTGTGGGAATGGGTGCCAGCGAAGCGTATCCCTTGGCCATTCTCGGCACTGACCGTAACCTCGGCGGATCTCCGCAGGATCCAAATTACGGTTATTCCGGCAAGGACATAAACAACATGGCAACCAATAGCGTGCCAGGGTCAATCAATTGGTCAGCCAAATTACACTCCGCTGGAAACACCGTCGGCGCCGGTAACATCCTGATGGGTGATGCCTCGGTGCAGCAATGCTCCTCGGCTCGTTTCGTTAGCGATTATCTGACGAACGCGGCCGACTCTGGCGGCGGTGCTAATACTGGATGCATCCGCATCGTTTTCCCATAAATTTAACAGCTAGCTAGCTAACAATCACAAAGGCGCTCGGAAGAGCGCCTTTTTTGTTTTCTGAACGAATCGCAGTTAATGTGGTCACCATTATCGCCGCGATTTCACAAGGGTTCTCGTTGACATCCCCCGAGACTGCCTCCATATCCATGCCGTGAAATTGTGGCGTAGCGGCATTATTATTTCCGCGCTCGGCTTCCTCGGTGGGCTGGGGAACTACGCCTTTCTGGGAATCATTGGCCGCAGACTTCACGAAAGCGGCCAGTTCGGCGATTCGGTTTACGCCCAAAATTTAATCGACCTGTTGAGCCTTCCGCTCGCCATCGTCGCTCAGTCTCTCATCCATTATGTCGCCCATTTTCGGGCTCACGACGACGACGCCCGCCTGCAAGGGCTGGTCGCCGGTTACCAAAAGTTTTTGCTGCACGCCACGATTGTCGTTTCGATCGTCGCACTAATCGCCGCCGCACCGGTGAGCCGGTTCTTTCATTTTCGGCCGACTTTGATGGCTGCAACCGTCGGCTGCGTGTTGCTCGGTTTTTGGTCGGGATATGCCGTCGCGTTGTGCCAGGGGATGGCCTGGTTCAAACGCACCGCCATTATCGGCTTGCTCGCTGTCTTCATGCGGTTGGCCTTTGGTTGGGTGATGACCTCCAAATATCCCAATGCGGAAATTGCCGTCACGGCCACCACATTTTCCCTCTTGGCCAACCTCGCGCTGTTTATCTGGCGAAGGGATATCGTCCGATCAACCCAACAGGTCTCGCCCTGGGACCGCGATTTTGTTCGATACCTGATTGTTGCCGGTGCCTGCCTCGGCGGATCCTACCTATTGACCAAAGGCGATGCTTTGGTGGCCAAGAAATACTTCGATGACGCGAATAAGGATTTTTATGGGGCAGCGATACGGTTGGCCGGCGCATTGATTTTCACTGTGACGCCGATGTTGACCGTCATCTTCACATCGCGCTCCGGCAAGCGAAACGCCGAAGCGGCTCTGGACCAAAGAGTGATGCTCGCGCTCTACGCCGCTGGCCTCGCGATCGGCGCGGTCGGTTTGCTGGTATTGAAGACCGTGTTCGTCCGACTCATCTTTGGCCGTGAAGTTCCAGAATCCGTGGCGATGGTCACGCCGTTGACCATCACGATGGTGTTTATCGGCCTCGCACAAGCCATCGGCATGTGGAGCCTGGCCAGTCGTTGGTTTGGATTGGCGATGTTGTATGGAGCAATTGGCCTCGCCTATTGGCTGACGTTGTTAGCCCTTGGCAAAACTCCAGCGCAATTGCTCCAAACGATGCCCATTGCGTCGGCGATCGCGTTTGCAGTGCTGTGTATTGGGTGGTTATTGCAGTTGAAGCGCGAATCGGCGCGCGAACAAACGTGAACAATCTTGTGGAAAAACTTTGCCTATCGTGCGGCCTTTGCTGCAACGGCGTGATTTTCGCCGACGTCCAATTGCAGCGTGGCGATAATTCCGCGCGCTTGCGCGAACTCGGCGTGCTGAAGCGCAACGCCACCAAATTCCCACAACCATGCACGATGCATGACGGGTGTCGTTGTGGTATCTACAAGGAGCGCCCGAAATATTGCCGGCAATTTGAATGTTTACTGCTCCAGAACGCCAACGAGGGACGCGTCAATGAAAGCGATGCGATAAGTGTCATCAAGGAAACACGCGCGCAAGCCGCCAAAGTGCGCGACTTATTGGAACAACTCGGTGATAAGGACGCCAGCGTGGCTTTGAGCAAACGCTTTCAAGCGATGCGAAAACAAATGGAAAACGGGCGCGCGGGTGCCGAGCAGGTCGACCTCTTCGGATTGCTGACCGTCGCGGTCCACGAGTTGAACGTCCTGCTCAGCGAGCGATTTTATCGCTGACATCTCGCGGCAGCCGCTTCCCCTAGTAGTTGGTCCACCGCACAACCGACCGGTCAGTCGCGACCGGCGGCGGCGATAAAAGGTTTTAGTTCCTCCATCAATTTCGCGAAGCCTTCCAATGACAATTGCTGTGCGCCGTCGCTCCAGGCTTCCGCGGGGTTTGGGTGGACTTCGATAAGCAAGGCATCGGCTCCCATCGCCGCAGCACCTTTGCACATGCTGACGACGAGGTCGGCGCGGCCCGCGCCCTGGCTCGGATCAATGATGATCGGGCAATGCGATTCCTTTTTAATAATCGGGATAGTCGAAAGGTCGAGCGTGTTGCGCGTGTAAGTTTCGAACGTGCGGATGCCGCGTTCGCAGAACATCAGGTTCGGATTGTTATTGGACAAAACGTATTCGCCGGCGAGAAGCCATTCTTCGATTTTCATGGAGAGCCCGCGCTTGAGCAGGACCGGTTTGCCGGTCTTGGCGGCAGCGATCAACAGTTGGAAATTCTGGGCATTGCGCGCGCCGATTTGGAGGATGTCGCTGTATTCGGCAACGAGTTCGGCGTGGGCTTCGGACAGAAGTTCGGTGATGACGTAAAGACCGGTTTCGCGACGGGCTTTAGCGAGCAGTTTTAAACCTTTTTCGCCGAGGCCCTGGAATTCGTAGGGCGAGGTGCGAGGTTTGAACGCGCCACCGCGCAGAATAGTCGCGCCGGCTTTGGCGACGGCGTGCGCGGTTTTCATGAGCTGCATTTCGTCTTCCACGGAACATGGCCCGGCCATGACCTGGAATTTTTTACCGCCGATAATTTGTTTACCGACTTTGATCGTCGACGTGGTCTTGTGCGCTTCGCGGCTGACGAGTTTGTAGCGCTTTTGCACCGGCATGACGCTCTCGACCTGTGGCCAGGAACTGAGGACCTCGAGCGATTGGTGGGTGCGTTCGTCGCCGATCGCGCCCACGACCGTGCGTTCGACGCCGCGCATGACGTGCGGTTTATAGCCGAGCTTTTTTATTTCCTTGAGGACTTCGTTCTCGTCTTTCTTGGAGATAGCGGGCTTCAGGACGATAATCATAATTCGCGATAGTTAGTTTGTTTTGGGCAATAATAAAAAAGCCCCGACATCCGCGTCGGG
>JAICXV010000368.1 GCA_025934545.1 Verrucomicrobiia bacterium | reverse complement strand
TCGAAGCCGCTGATGTTGTTTTCGCCGGCGGCCATAAATTGTGGCAATCCAAGTCTCGCCAGAATTCGAACGCCCATTTCTACGGTTGTGGCGTAGATGTCGAACATTTCAGCAAAGCGCTGACGCTCGATACGCAAGTGCCGAACGACCTCGACTTCGTCCACCGTCCGATTCTCGGTTACTTCGGCGTCATCGACGAACGAATCGATTACGAACTGCTGACCAAACTCGCCGATGCGGACCCTCAATGGAGCATCGTCATGATCGGGCCAGTGGTGAAGGTCGATCCCAATTCGCTGCCGATTCGCGGCAATATTTATTGGTTGGGCCGGCGCGAATACGCGCAACTGCCGGCTTACACCAAGGCGTTCACCGCGTGCCTCATGCCTTTCGCGCTCAACGAAGCCACTGAGTTTATCAATCCGACCAAAGCCCTGGAATACATGGCCACAGGCAGGCCGATTATTTCTACGGCGGTCCCGGATGTGGTCACAAATTTCAGCAAAGTGGTGAAGGTCGGCAACACACACGCGCAATTTATCGAGCTATTCCAGCAAGCGTTCCGCGATCCGAAAAAATTCAATATCTATGGCGGACTGCAAATGGCCGAGCAAAACAGGTGGGACGTGATCGTGGGCAAATTGGAGAGCCACATTCGCGATGTCTTTGGACGCAAATCCCCGGCGAATCTCCCGAACCAACCAACCATGGCATATTCAAATGTTTGATTATTTAATAGTCGGAGCAGGATTCGCAGGCAGCACTTTGGCAGAGCGCCTGGCTTGCGGAATGGGCAAACGCGTGCTGCTGGTGGACAAGCGCATGCACATCGGCGGCAATGCCTACGATTGCTATGATGAAGCCGGCGTGCTCATCCACAAATACGGCCCGCATATATTTCACACGAACTCCAAACAGGTGTTCGATTATTTGTCGCGCTTCACCAAATGGCGACAATACCAACACCACGTTCTCGCCAGTGTCGACGGACTGCTCGTGCCGATGCCGATCAATGTCGACACCATCAATACGCTTTACGGGCTCAAGCTCAGTTCCATGGAAATGGAAGGCTTCCTCGAATCCGTGGCCGAACCGCGCGAGCAAATCAAAACGTCCGAAGACGTCGTGGTCAGCCGGGTCGGCAAAGAGCTTTACGAAAAGTTCTTCAAGAATTACACCCGCAAACAATGGGGGCTTGACCCGTCAGAACTCGACGCATCGGTCACCGCGCGCGTGCCAACACGGACCAATCGCGACACGCGCTATTTCACCGATCAATACCAGGCGATGCCGCTGCATGGCTTCACGCGCATGTTCGAAAACATGCTCTCGCACGAGAACATCACCATCATGCTCAATGTCGATTACAAGGAGATCAAAGATGTCATTCCGTATAAACACATGATTTATACCGGACCCGTCGACGAATTCTTCGACCTGCGTTTCGGCAAGCTGCCGTATCGTTCGTTGCAGTTTGATTTCCAAACGCACGACCAGGAGGTTTATCAGCCGGGAGCGGTCATTAATTATCCAAACGATTACGCTTACACGCGCTGCACCGAGTTCAAATATTTGACCGGCCAGGTGCATCCAAAGACGACGGTCGTTTACGAGTATTCAATGGCCGAAGGCGATCCGTATTATCCAGTGCCGCGTCCCGAAAATGCCGAAATTTATCGGAAATACCACGCGCTCGCCGAGCAAACGCCGAACGTCATTTTTGCCGGCCGCCTCGCCACTTACAAATACTACAACATGGACCAGGTCGTGGCCCAGGCGCTGACGCTCTACTCGAAGATCGCGGGAGCCAGTAACGGTCACGTCATCGGCGCCGGAAATAGTAACGGGAATGGGCTCGCCCACGCCATCGCGGGCAATGGTAATGGCCACTCGAACGGCAGCGGGAATGGCAACGGCAACGGTAAAGGCTCGATTCACGTCCTGAAACGCGGCACCAAACCGGAAGTCGTAAAATAGTGCGCTATGCATAAAGCAAGGATCGTCATCGATCCGGACTTTCACATCGGCGCCATAGATCCGCGTATCTATGGCGCATTTGTCGAACACCTCGGGCGCTGCGTTTACACCGGGATTTACGAGCCTGACCACCCCACCGCCGACGACATGGGCTTTCGACAGGATGTGATGGACCTCGTTCGCGAGTTGCAAATTCCCATCTTCCGCTATCCCGGCGGCAACTTCGTTTCCGGCTACAATTGGGAAGACGGAGTCGGCCCAAAAAACAAGCGTCCACGCCGGCTTGATTTGGCCTGGAAAGTGGTCGAGACCAATGAATTTGGCACCAATGAATTTGTCGAATGGGCGCGACGCGTTGGCGGCGAAGTCTTGATGACCGTGAACCTAGGCACACGCGGTATCGATGCCGCGCGACAATATCTGGAATACTGCAACCATCCCGGCGGCACCGCCTTGAGCGACCTCCGCCGATCTCATGGCGCGAAAAACCCACACAACATTAAATACTGGTGCCTCGGTAATGAGATGGACGGCCCGTGGCAAGTCGGCCACAAAACCGCCGAACAATATGGTCGCCTCGCGCGCGAAACCGCCCAAGCCATGCGCTGGGTTGATCCGACGTGCGAATTTGTCGCGTGTGGCAGTTCTTACCGAGCGATGCCGACTTTCGCCGCTTGGGAAGACACCGTGCTGAGTCATTGCTACGACTTCGTCGAATACATTTCGCTTCACACTTATTACGGCAATCAGACAAACGATCTCGGCACATTCCTCGGTCGCTCGCTCGACATGGATTTGTTTATCAAATCGGTCATCGCGACATGCGATCACGCCAAGGCCCGCGCGCGCGCAAAGAAGACGCTGAATCTCTGCTTTGATGAATGGAACGTCTGGTATCACTCGATGGAAGCCGACAAAAAAATTCCGCTTTGGGAAATTGCTCCAGGCCAATTGGAAGACGTCTACAACCTGGAAGATGCGCTGCTGGTCGGTTCGATGTTAATGTCCCTACAACGCCACGCTGACCGCGTCAAAATCGGTTGCATCGCGCAACTCTGCAACGTCATCGCGCCCATCATGACGCAAGTCGGCGGCAAAGCCTGGCGGCAAACCATTTTTTATCCGTTCTATCACGCGTCGCGTTTCGGTCGTGGCGTCGCTTTGAACATCGAAATTTGTTCGCCGAAATATCCCAACAAAGAATTTGATGAAGTGCCGTTTCTGGATGCGATGGCCACGCACGATCCCGAGAAGGAAACGATCTCGATCTTCTGCGTCAACCGCGACCAACACGATGCCTTGCAGTTGGAAGTCGAACTGCACGGCGTGCCAGATGGTTGTCGCGTCCTCGAACACATCGTCCTCGAAAGCAAAGACAGCAAGGCAACCAACACGGCTGAGAATCCTGAACGCGTTAAACCACACAATCGTGGCAATGCGAAATTGGCGAAGACCAAAGTCACAGCTCAACTACCGCGTCTTTCCTGGAACGTTATTCGTCTGGGAAAACAAGCCGCTCCCACGAAGAAGCGAGATTGAACAATTCGTGACGCGCTTCTCTCTCGGCCACAGCACGTTCCGGCCACAGCTTGCAGATTCCGAGTCAAAGTAATATCTTCCGGTTTGCAGCCTAAATTCGGCTTCCTTCCTGAGGCCGAGTGCGGGAGACCCAGAATCCTCGGCAACGAGGACGGGGCGCAGATGCGTTGGTAACAACGTGTCAGGCCACTTTCAAGGCCCAGCCCGACAGCTAATCTCGCCGGCAATTGGAAGGGCAATCCTCTAGAGGCGCATTTTGCGCACTCCACGGTTCCCATTATTAAATAACGAACTATGGAGTTTTATGCTTACGATTTCGACGAACCGTCCACGTAACGTCGACGCGCCGCGCGCCGCCGCCATCCTTTACGGCGATTGGGGAACGAGCAAAGCCTACGTCATCGGCCTCGCTTTTGCCGTCGCCGGATACAGTTCGTTTTGGCTCATCGCGGCGATGTGCGTGCTCACTGCGCTGGTGGGCGTCAATTACATCATCATTTGCAAACAATACCCGGACGGTGGCGGCGTCTAT
>JAICXV010000664.1 GCA_025934545.1 Verrucomicrobiia bacterium | reverse complement strand
GGCAACAGCCGGTCCTGGCACCGCGACGGTGCCGGAACTCGCATGCGAGACGCCCGCGCTACGTCGGTGGCATTCCACATAAATGGCTCAATTACTTTTTCGGAGCCGCGGCCTTTCGCCTGCGCGGCCATTGATTGCATTGGCAACAATTGCGTTTGGTTTCTTCAATTGCTCCGTGCAGTATGCATTTTTGAAATATGGGGTAAATCCCTTTGTTGAACGAGCACGCCCGCGAGTTAGGTTTTTAGCAAAGGAGAAGTTATGAGAAAAATGATGTACAGCCTAATGGTTGCCACACTGTCCCTTGGTTTGACCGTCGGTTTAACTTACGGACAGGATCGTGGCTCACAAAAAGATGAACTCGAAACCCGCGCTCACGACGTCAACAACCTCGCCGACCGGCATGGCGGAATGAAAGAAGCCGTTCACAGTGTCTCCGTCGAAACCGGAGTGCCGCAAGACCAGCTTCAACACATGCGTGACAAACATCCGGACGCCGGCGCCGCCGGGCTCATGATCGCCTGTGTCATTGCCGATAATGCCAAAGGTTCGCCGGAACGGTATTTGGACCATCACGTGAACGGCAAAGGTTGGGCGGCCATTGCGCGCGAAAACAACGTCCCGCTGGACAAGATCAACGTCCGCATGGACAAATTGCAACGCGACCTGGAAGGGATGCCGAGTACGAGTCGTAACCTGCCTGCTACGGGCCGGGATAGAGGCAGAAACTCACGGTATTGATCTGAGCACACCAGAAAAAAACAAAGCGGCTGGTCTTTTGACCGGCCGCTTTTTTGTACGCGCCGGCTGGCGGATCGTCGGCTGAGGGGCTGTACAAAATGCCGATTTCGATGTGGCTGGTAGGGCGCGTCAATCCCCTGCGCGCCGCTTTGGTGTGATATCGCTGTGGCGCGCACGGAGTGACGCGCCCCAATGCCATTAAGTTAAGGAAAGCCACGATGAAACGCGCGACGCGTGCGCCGTCTCCCTCTCCTCGCCAAACGAGGAGAGGGCCTGGGGAGAGGAGCCTCAGGGTACAGGGGAAATTCATCGGATGTTCAGCGTTCGATGTTCCGATATTCAAGGAAAATGCTTTTCCGCCTAAATCTGATTCCCAACCTTAACTAAATGGCATTGGGGTGCGCCCCACCTCGCAACTTCTTTTTTACCCGCTCAAAATCTCGTATGCTCACTGGCTCGTCCACACTGTCCATCCCACCCGGAAATGGTGTCCCAATTCTATGCAGAAAATCGGTTCGTTTGGCGGCGTTAAACCGTTGTTTTTGCGATGTTTCCGTGTTGTACCCGACAAGGATTATGAAATCGCATTGTTGGCCATTATTCTGCTGAAAACGGGCGGCCCGCGCACGATAACATGAATAAAAATACCTCGCATCGCCGAATCCTTGTCGTCGACGACAACGAAGCCATTCACAAAGACTTTCGCAAAATCTTCGGCACCGGCAGTAAAACCGGCGCCGCGCTGGAAGCGGCTGAGGCGTTGCTGTTCGGCGAAGAGAGTTCCGCGAACGGCGCGGGCTTTGAAGTCGATTCCGCATTTCAAGGCCAGGAAGGTTTGGAGATGGTCCGCAAAGCGGTTGCCGAAGGCCGGCCGTATCCGCTCGCGTTCGTCGACGTACGAATGCCTCCCGGCTGGGACGGCATCGAAACCGTTGCGCGCATCTGGAAGGAATATCCCGATCTGCAAGTCGTCATCTGCACGGCGTATTCGGATTATTCGTGGGATGACATGCTGAAAAATTTGGGCCGCACCGATCGGCTCGTGATTTTGAAGAAGCCTTTCGAGGTTATTGAAGTGTTGCAGTTGGCCGAGGCGCTGACGGAAAAATGGAATCTCGCGCAACAAGCCAAGGCACGCTTAACCGATCTCGAGCAACGCGTGCAGGAACGGACTGCGGCGCTGACCTCCGCGAATCAGTCGCTGACGGCGGAAGTTGCCGAGCGCAAACGCATGGAAGAGGAATTGCGCAGCGCGAAGGAAGCCGCCGAAGCTGCCACGCGCACCAAGAGCGAATTCCTGGCGAACATGAGCCACGAAATCCGCACGCCCATGAACGGCGTCATCGGCATGACGGACCTCCTGCTCGACACCTCCCTCACGCCCAAGCAACGCAATTTCGCCGACACCATCCGCCTGAGCGCGAACTCGCTGCTCACCGTCATCAACGACATTCTCGACTTCTCAAAAATCGAGGCGCGCAAATTGACGTTTGAAACGCTCGAATTCGATTTGCGGGAAACGCTCGAAAGCGCTCTGGAATTGATGGCCGAACGCGCGGTCGCCAAGAAGATCGAATTGGCCGGATGCGTGGATCCGCAGACGCCCTTGTTTTTGCGCGGCGATCCCAATCGGTT
>JAICXV010000398.1 GCA_025934545.1 Verrucomicrobiia bacterium | reverse complement strand
GATTGGCGGAAATGTTGCGCGTCGCAAGCAAGACGGTCGGAGGCACGGTATCGTCGATGAACTGGACTTTGGCGAGGCCGACGCGATTGCTCGTGGTAGTGGTTGAGTAAATGGTCTGGACGTTGAGCTTGACGTATCGTGCCGACACCGCGCCCATATCGATTTCCTGGGGGTAGTTGGTGAAGAGCAACGGCGCGGCGTTGAAATTGGCGGATGGGATGTTGGTTGTGTAAGTGACGTTGTCTGCGCTGTAGGAGATGGCGGCAGTGTGGACACCGGCGGCCGACGCGGCGCCAGTGGTTATACCGTTGTAGTTCCAGACTTTGAGGCGGTTGATGGTATGGGTGGCGCCGAGATCGAACACGAGGAAGGCATTGGCAAACGCGTTGGCATTGGTGGCGGTGGCGGCGGTCATCCACATGTTGCCGGTCGGATCGGTGGTATGAACGTCCCCAAACAAACCGATTGAACTGACGACGTTGGTACCGCGCCGTTGGTCGCGGCCTGAGACGTATTCCGACGAAACGGAAATCACGTTGACGCCCGGAATGACGGCGGCTTGATTCGAAAGGGTGGTTGCGAGGGTTAAGACAAGAATGGCGCTGTAAAATTTCAGACCTGTTTTCATAAATTGGGGCCGGTTAAATTATGGCGCGGGCACAAAGCCGTATGAGCCCGAGCGGTGTTGGACTTCGAAGACAGTATCAAGCGTGCGCTGTGTGCCAATTACAATGTTTGGATGGATGGGGGCTTCGATGAGAATTTTTTTGTGCTCGTTTAATTGGGTCAATCTGTGATTAAAGTTTCCGCACAGAATGCAGGAGAGCAAAAACATAACCCGCAAAAGCGCGTCGAACCTCGCGCTGGCGTTTGTGCTCTTGCCGCGCGCCAAGCGCGATGCGATGTCCGCGCTCTATGCCTTCTGCCGCGAGGTCGACGATGTTGCCGATGACGAGGGTGTGGTCGTTGAGCAACGCAGGGCGGCGCTGGCGAAATGGCGCGACGATATTCGCCGCGCGTGTGACGGAGGCGTGCCGGAGTTTTCCACAAACAAGGAATTCAAACCGGTCATCGCACAGTATCACCTGCCGTTTGAATATTTCGACGATTTGATTCGCGGCGTCGAAATGGATTTGGACATCAAACGCTACGAAACTTTCGCCGACCTCGAACAATACTGTTATCGGGTGGCGTCGGTCGTTGGTTTGTTGAGCATTGAAATTTTTGGGTATTCGAACGCGGCTTGTCGTGACTACGCCATTTATCTTGGGAAAGCGCTGCAGCTCACAAACATTTTGCGCGATGTGAAAACCGACGCGGAACGCGGGCGGATTTATCTTCCGCTCAATGAACTGGCGCGGTTTAAAGTGACCGAAGATGAGATTTTGCGCGGCGAATACTCCGACCGGTTTGAAGCCCTGGCTCGAAGCGTTTCGCAACAGGCGCGCAAATATTATCAACTCGCGCGACAAACGTTGCCACTCGAAGACCGTCGCGCTATGGGAGCGGCGGAACTGATGGGGTCGGTTTACTGGAAGCTGTTGCAAAAGCTCGAACGCGAACGATTCGATGTCTTTGGACCGGAGCCGACACGATTGACGAAATTTCAGAAGCTCGCGCTCATTTTCCGAACGTGGTTGAGAATACTTCGTGGCGCTGTCGTGCCCAACTATGGAACGCCGTGAGAAAAAGGCTAAAGGCTGAAAGCTAAATGCTAAAGGAAGAAGGATTCTGACCTAACTGATATGCGACGACGGTTGATTGTGAATGCAGATGATTTCGGGCGATCGCATTCTATTAATCAGGCGGTCATTCGCGCGCATCGCGAGGGAATTCTGACGACGGCCAGTGTGATGGTCAACGAGTACGCGTTCGACGAAGCCGTCGAGTTCGCGCGCGAAAATCCGAAGCTTGGCGTTGGGTTGCATATCAGTACTGTCTGCGGACGATCGGCGTTAGCACCGGAAAAAATTCCTAATCTGGTCAATGCAAATGGTGAGTTCACCAACAATCCGGCTGCAGCGGGGATGCGTTATTTCTTCTCGCCCGCGTGCCGTCGTCAGCTTCGCGCGGAAATTACCGCGCAATTTGAGAAATTCCATGCGACGGGCTTGCCGCTCGATCATGTGAATGGCCATCTGCATTTGCACATGCATCCGGCGATCTTTTCTATTCTCGTGGAAAATGCGGAACGCTTTGGCATCCGGCGCATGCGATTTACAAACGACCGGTTTTTTCTCAACGCACGGATTGCGTCCGGCGAATGGATTTATCGGATCGGCCATTCCGTCATCTTTAAGTTTTTATCAAGCTGGGAACGCTCGACATTTAAACGGAAACAATTTGCGCACACGGATGCTGTGTTCGGCCTGTTGCAAAACGCGCGCGTCGACGAGCAATTTGTAACGAAGCTTTTACCACTATTGCCGGCAGGCGTTTCAGAACTTTACTCGCATCCGTCGCTTGACCAGTTTAAAAATGAATTTGATGCGTTGATCAGCCCCAAGACGAAAGCGCTCGTGCGTGATCTGGGCATCGAGCTGATTCGTTATCAGGACCTTTAATGCAAATACAGAGTTCAAATCCAGAATGATGGATAAAATGTATGACTAAGATTTTTATCATCCTTGTGGTGGCCGCCATCATCGAATCTGTCGGCGTGGCATTTCTTTCCGGTGGTTTGAAAGAATTGCACGGGATCAAAACGGTCAGCGTAGGCGAGATCGGCCGTATCATTGTCGAAGGGGCGACGAACGGAAAACTTTTGTTCGGTATTTTATTGGAGGCGATTTTTTTTGGTGCGCTGTGTTACATGCTTTCGCAAAAAGATGTCAGCTTGATTTGGCCGCTGACTTCGATGGGATTCATTGTGACCACACTGGCGGCACGTTTTATCTTGCACGAGAACGTCTCAGCAATCCGTTGGGGGGGCGTGATCCTGATCGCCATCGGCGCGTTACTTACCAGCTACAGTGAGCATGAGAAAGACCAGGCGGCAAAGGCGGAGGCCGGGACAACGAAAACGAGCCAACTGCCGGCGCAACAGTGAGAGGGTCACTTTTTTTCGATACGGATCAGCGAGCTGTCCTTTTGACCTTCGTAAATGCCGTCGGAGATGACGGTCGGGAAAAAGTTAAAACCCTTATCCCAGATGAGAAGAAGGCCTTCTTTTTGCAGTTCCCATTTGTAGCCCTTTTTCTTTTCGCCGCGGACTGAGGTCAGGGAATGATCGGCTTCGAGTTTGGTGTCTCCCATTTCGATTCCGTTTTGAAACCAGCGATAGGTGCCGACAATCTGCCTCTCACTGACGCGGGCAAATGCGCCGGCGGCCGGCGGGGTGAATGGCCGCCGGCGGTCGCAGCCGACGAGCAAAGTGAATAGGAGGCTCAAAACTATCGCTGAATTGAGGAGGCGATGCGGCATTAAATTGGGTTTAACCTGCATGGCGCGCATCCTAGATTTAGCAAATCGGAGCGCAAGTGAATTCGTACGGGCCGCGTCACTTAAGCATGTCAGGCAAGGAAGGGCCGCCGAATTTCAACCGCGTTCGGCCCGCAATACTTCGTGTAAGATTGATCCAAGTTTCTGCGCGGCAAATATGGTTTGGCGCTGAAATTCCATCAACTTGGGAATGCGGCTCGGTTTGCTCAAAACGGCCCAGATCAATTTCGGATAATTGATGCGATCTTCGGAAGTCATGAGCGCGTTGAAATCCAACGGCAGATCCTGGCGGGCGTCGTCCGAAATGACGCGAACGGTGGCGCTGGGAATATGGAATTCTTTGCAAATTGTGCGAATTACGGATGATTCCATTTCGACGGCGTCCGCCCCTGTTTCTTTCCACAAGGCGCGTTTTTCATCGGCGCCTATGGCAACGCGTT
>JAICXV010000532.1 GCA_025934545.1 Verrucomicrobiia bacterium | reverse complement strand
GTCGGGTCTTCCGAATAGATGAAACCGCGTTGGAGGTCGGAATCAGATTGACCGATGCTCTGTTGTTGCCCGCGAGCTTCGGCGAAGAGAGCGGTGAAAGGAATTTTCGTGTAACGAAGCGCGATCGTTTCAGAGACGGTGTTCTGGTCGTAGTCCGAGGCGAGCGTCGAGAAAAGAAGAGGCAGCGTTGTCAGCGGGTCGCCGGCATTGATGCGGTTGAGAAGGCCAGTGCCGGAACCAGTTTGGCGCGTCCATTCGCTTTGAGCACCGGTCGAAATGGTCAGGCCGTCGAACGGACCGAACAGGGCGTTGAGATTAAGTAAGTGTGATTCGCGTTCGAGAGTAATTTGCGGGACACTGGCGATGGCCACGCCGCGACGACTGGTGATCGTGTCGGAAAAATTCGCGTCGCCGTTGAGTCGGCTAAAAAAATAGCCGCCGGAGGTGAATAGCCAGTCGGTTGCTTTCTTTTCGAGATGAAGAGAGTTGGCGCCCTGGAAATAATGGTCACTTTGCGAAACATTTTCGAAATTGCCGCCACGGGCGTTAGCATTCGTGTAATGGCTGTTGAGCGTGTAGAACTCAGCGCGAAAATTGTTTTCGATGCTGACGCCGCTGACTTCGGCATTGGCGTCGAACTTCACGACGTGCACCGCTTCGTTGAGATATTTGCTGCCCGGCCCGAGGTTCGGCGCGCCAGCGGGAGTTGAATTCCATGACGTCGTCGCTTCTTCACCGCGTTTGAAATCGTATTCGTACCCAAACACGAGGCGCGGCCAATTGGGAAGAGTCAGGCCGAAATCAGCCCACGCTTTACCGACGTCCAAATGCAGATCGCGATTGAGCGACAACGGCGTGGGATCGAGTTTGGGAAAGTAGCCGCCGGTGTCGTCAAAGTATTTGCGATATTCCTGCACACCGGTTTCAAAAAAGGCGACGTCGCCATGGTCGGAGCGAAATTTGACGAAATAATCATCGCGCAAAACGTGGCCGCTAAGGGTGGCTTTGGTTTGTTTATCGGGCTGATAAAAGAGTTCAAAATTTTCAATGCCGCCGTTGACGCCTTCGCGTTGCCAATAGTGCTCGCGGAATTTGTGCTCGTCGCCGCTGACTGTCGTCCAGCCGATGGTTGGGGAAATGACGACTGTGGAATATTCAACGGGAGCGCCCGAATCCCACGGGACACCTTGATCGACCCAGGCACGCAACAGTGACACTTGTTGCGGTGTGAGCTTTTTGCCTTTGTCGGTCGGAGGCATTTCCATGTCTTCGACGAGACCGGCGACGTAAAAAATCAGCAAACTTTTTTCGCTATGGCCGGGAATGATGTCGACGCCGTCTTTGCCTCCTTTAAGGGCGTCTTCGCGATTGTCCAAACGAAATTTGCTCCGTGGCCGTTCGGGCCCATGGCAACGGATGCAGGACGTGTCGAGAATGGGTTTGATGTCGCGAGCGAAATCGATTTCGACCTTCGCCGGCGGCGGAAGTTTGGACGGATCCACAGCGGCTGCGGCGGCGAGCGATGTCGCGACAAGCATGATAAACACGCGCACCATGGCTCAGTAAAAGTAGTAGGGTTGAACGTTTGAGCCGTGAACCGCGCTATGACAGCCGGCGGTCCAGCAGGTGCCATAATGGACGAACGTCGTGTGATCGATGTTGCCGATGAAAAGGGTCCCCGGTCGACCGCCAGGTTTTTGCACTTGAGCATGGCAGCGCAGGCAGAGGTTCGAATCGCGAATAGTCAGCATCTTTGCGTTCACCGAGCCATGCGGAGTGTGGCAGACGGTGCAGCCTTCGCGGAGTGCAGGATGTTCGAAGACGTGCGGTTTGGTTTGTTCGCGGTGACAGTTGGAACAGGATTCATTGACGCGCGCCATCGCGAGACCGCCGGCGGGTTTCATGATATCAAGCCCGTGCGGATCGTGGCATTGAACGCAGGTCATTTTGCCTTCAAGGACGGGATGATGTTGCGGCAAATGGAACTCGGCGTTCGCCGAAATGTGACACTTGAAACAAGCGTCCGGTTGTTTCCCCGGGTTGATAATGAATTTGGGTCCGCCGACGGCGACGTGTTTGCTGCCCGGACCGTGGCAGGATTCGCAGCCTTGCTGACCGGCTATTTGCGCGTTGGTCAAACGCAGGCGCGCGTGGGCACTGGAGGGAAAGGCGCGGGTAATTTTTTCGTGGCACTCAGCGCACCGTTTGTCTCCCACGTAGGTGGCACCTTCAATTTGCGGCGGAGCGATGACCGTGCCTCCGCTGAAGTCTGCGCAGGAGTTCAAAAGCACAATCGTCCCCGCTGCCATTACCAGCAGGAGCATGGGAACGATTATGCGCTTCACCGGAAGTGGGCTTTATGGGTTTGGTAAACGTGCGACCCGATAAAATCTGAAATTGGGCACGACAGCTTCGCTGAACGGAACGGAGTTTGCGTTGGCTGTGTTAGTGGAGCCGGAATTCCAGTTCAAGAAGTCGCTGGTCGATTGGACGACGTATCTAAGCCCGGGGTTGGCGGAATAATTGAAGGAAACCTGTCCGTTGGCGATGGCCGGTGTCGTCAGCGAAACGGAAGAGGGGTTGATGACAGTGATGGTCACGGGTGACGATGTTGCCGACAGTCCACCAGCGGTGGCAACCGCAGTGAGAGAATATGAGGCAGCGGTCAGACCGCTCGCGGTAACGTTAAATGGCGCACTGGTCGAGGAGCCGATTAAAGTTGTGCCACGGAAAAATGAAACGTTGGTGACGGTGCCTCCGCTGACGCTTGCGCTCGCGGATATATTAACATTAGCCGGAGCGGCAAAGACGGCGTTGGGCGCCGGGTTGGTGATACTGACGGTCGGCGCGACGGCACCCGGAGTGGAACGGATATAAGTAAAACTGCCCGCACCCAAACGTCCCCATGCGGTGAATTTGACCGAAAAATAAATGTCGTCAGATATCAAATGGCAAACGGCCTGCACGTTAAGGATGCCGGCGGAGGTGTTGAAAGGGGAATTGGCCCAGGCAATAAAATTTGAGTAATGCAGCGAACTGTGGTTGGCCAACAAACCGGTGGCCCATTCGGTATCGGCAGGGCTGACGCCTTTAGTCCCGAACGTTTCCGTCACCGCGTTGAAGAT
>JAICXV010000201.1 GCA_025934545.1 Verrucomicrobiia bacterium | reverse complement strand
TTACGCGGCAGAATTTAGCTCCGACGGAGCGCGCGTCGTTACCGCCGGCTTCAGTCAAACAGCAAAAATTTGGGATGCTAAGACAGGCGTCGAACTGCTGAAAAACCCGCTCAAGCATAAAGACACTATTTATTCAGCGCGTTTCAGTGTTGATGGAACGAAAATCGTCACGGCTTCTGAAGATCACACCGCACAAATTTGGGATGCACGAACCGGCGTTGCGATTGGTGCGCCCATGCATCACGACGATACTGTGGAATCTACGATATTCAGTCCGGACGGATCCCGCATTGTCACAGCATCCGATGACGGCACCGCTCGAATCTGGGACACCAAAACCGGCCAGCCATTGGCGATGCCCATGCAGCATGACGGCTTTGCGGTTTCCGTTGCCGCATTCAGTCCCGATGGTTTCAAAATTCTGACGATGGCCGATGACGGAACTGCGCGCATTTGGAATGCGAAGATTGGGCAATCTCTTCCCGTCGCACTCGATCATTTCGAAATGAGCAAAGGCTTCTTTCAATCGGCCACCTTTAACCTCGATGGTTCTCGGGTGCTGACAAAATTGGCAACTTATCTCGGCGAAACAACACCAACACAAAGCACATTACCGCGAGTCATTGAGCGAGTTCCCGAGTATGCACAAAAAACATGGGACGCTAAAACCGGTCAATTGATTTTCGAATCCACGCACAGCACAAATCGACCGACGACCGATCCTGTAACGCAAGACGGAGATGGCAGCTCGGAGGCCCCTTACTTCGTGTCCGGTTCTATGTTGGGACAGCAAGTCATTAGGACACATTCAACCGTGTCGGCTGAACCTCGCACAACATTCAGCCGTGACCGGTCACTATCCGCTACCTTCTTGGGCAGTGACATTCGGGTTGAGAATGCAAAAACGAAGGCGAAGATTTTTGAGAAGCATCTCGCCAACACGATTGTCTCAATCGCTTTCAGTCCCGACAATCGCTGCCTCGCCGTGAGTTACGGCGATCGTGTTGGTGTGTGGGAAATCAAATCAGGACGGATCGCGGGATCGCCAGTGCAGCCCGCCGGTGAGGTTTCTTCGATCGTATTTAACCCTGACAATTCGCGCATTATAACCGTGTCCGCAGACGGCCTCGCGAGGCTTTGGGATTTGGCAACGGCCTCCGCAATCGGCCCGGAATTGGCGCATAAACTGGCCGTTAGTTCTGCTCTTTTTAGCCCGAACGGCACACGCCTGATGACCGTCGCGAAGGACAACACGTTTCGCGCTTGGGATGCCGCGACTGGACTTCCGCTCAGCCCCTTTCTCGCGGTCGATAAACCGTTTGAGCGCAGCGTATCAGCGACGTTCAACGCAGATGGTTCTCAGGTGTTAGCATGCTCAGAAAGAAATCTGCAACTTTGGGACCTCGCACCTGTAGCCGACGCGCCAGATTGGTTGGCCGATCTCGCCGAAGCCGTGGCCGGGCGCCGCATAGATCGCCTCGGGTCAATGGAAGTGACACCGGTTGAAGCCATCCAAAGATTAAGAAACTCGCGGCTCGCCTCCACCTCCAATGATTTGTGGGACGTATTCGGGCGATGGTTTTTTGCCGAACCGGACGTCCGCGCGGTTGCACCATGGAGCGGATTGCCAATCCCGCAATATTTTCAACGATGCGTCGACCAACGAAACATCGAGGCTCTCAACCAATTGGAACCGGAGATTTATGGCCACCCGGATGAAATCAAGAAATTGCCGGGGCAACGTCCGCCGCCACCGGGAGCGTTTCGCATGGTATTTGAATAGCCTCGCGTCGCTGTACTTTCAATTTCCCTTTCACCTGTCCATTTCTATAATGCGCCGATGCTCGATATCAAATTGATCCGGGAAAAGACCGATTTCGTCCGCGAACGGCTGGCGACGCGCAATGCCGGCGACGAAAAGAAGCTGGATGAGATTCTCGCGCTCGACGAACAGCGCCGCAAAATTCTCAACGAAGTCGAGCAGCTCAAGGCCACGCGTAATCGCGTTTCCAAAGAAATCGGCGCATTGATGGGCCAGAAAAAAACTGCCGAGGCCGAAGCCAAGAAAACCGAAACGCGCCAGATCGGTGACAAAATTTCCGAACTCGATAAACAAGTCGCCGAGGCTGAACAAAAGCTCGAGGCCGTTTTATTGCAGATTCCGAACCTGCCCAATGAAAAGGTGAAAATTGGTAAGACTTCGGAAGACAATCCAGAGATCCGTGTTTGGGGACAAAAGGCGAACATTGAGTTCAAACCGAAGACCCACGTCGAGCTTTGCGAGAAACTCAAGCTGGTCGATTTTGCGCGCGCATCGAAGATCTCCGGGAGCGGTTTTCTACTTTATACAAATTGGGGCGCCCGCCTCGAACGCGCGTTAATCCAGTTCTTACTCGATCTCCATACGACGGAGCACAAATACACGGAAGTGTCGCCACCGTTCATGGTCAACCGCGATTGCATGACCGGCGTCGGACAGTTCCCCAAATTTGCCGATCAGTACTACGGCGTCCAGGAAGGCGCGGACACAAGCACGTTTGGAAAATTGTTTTTGATCCCGACGGCGGAAACGCCAGTCGCCAACATCCATCGTGACGAGATTCTCAAAGAAGCGCAGTTGCCAATTTATTATTGCGCTTATACGCCGTGTTTCCGCGGTGAAGCCGGCGCTGCCGGTGTCGGCACGCGCGGCATGATCCGCGTGCACCAATTCGACAAAGTCGAATTGATCAAAATCACGAAGCCAGAGAACGGTTACGACGAATTGGAAAAACTTCTGGCGAACGCTGAGAAAGTCCTGCAACTGCTCGGCCTCCACTACCGCGTCGTCCAACTTTGCACCGGCGACATGGGTTTCGCGAGCGCGCTGACTTATGACATCGAAGTGTGGGCACCCGGCCAAAATCAATATTTGGAAGTTTCGAGTTGTTCGAACTGCGAAGATTTCCAGGCGCGCCGTATGGCGCTTCGTTACAAAAACGAAGCCGGTGAAAACAAATTCCCGCACATCCTCAACGGCAGCGGCACGGCCCTCGCTCGACTTTTCGTCGCACTGGTGGAAACGTATCAACAAGAGGACGGAAGCGTAACGATTCCGGCGGCCTTGCAGCCGTATTTGAAAACAGACCGGATCACGGCATGAGAATCAAACGAGCATGAATATCCTGCTCGCGAGTAGTGAGGTTCATCCCTATTCGAAGTCCGGCGGGCTGGCCGATATGGTTGGCGCGCTGGGCAAATTCGTCGCCCGGCACGGTCACCACGTTAGCGTCGTCACACCCCTTTACTCCAATATTCTCGAACGTTTCCCAGAAATAAAACCGTTCGATTGGAAGCTCGATCTCCCCTTGGGCAATCAATATGTACAGGGCAACGTTTACGCCCGCCATTTCGAAGACCAGCTCACGATTTATTTCATCGACCAAAAACACTTCTATCAACGTACCGCGCTTTACAGCGACAAGGGCGTTGATTATCCCGACAACGCCGAGCGCTTCGCGTTTTTCTCAAAAGCCGTCGTCAACCTCGCGCGTTATATGCCCGAACCGTTCGACGTCGTGCATGTGCACGACTGGCAGGCGGCGCTCGTCCCGCTCTTAATCCTAAATCAAAAATGGCACGAAGGCTGGCACAACGCGCCGCCCACTTGCCTGACCATTCATAATCTCGCTTACCAGGGAATTTTTCCGAAAGAAAAATACGCCGTGACAAATTTGAGCGCGGATTTCTTTAATCCGAACGGTGCTGAAGGCTACGGCATGTTTAATTTTCTCAAAGCCGGCATCTCGTACTCCGATTTGATCACAACTGTCAGCCCGCGTTATGCGCGCGAAATCACCACCGAACAATTCGGCTGCGGTTTGGATGGCGCGTTGCGGCAGCGGCAGAATGCGCTGCTCGGTGTTTTAAATGGCGTGGACTACGACGAATGGCAGACGATCGACAATCCGCATCTCGACCATCCGTATTCTTTGAAGAAGTTCGCCGGCAAAGAAGCTGAGAAACTGGCTTTGCAAAAAGAAATGGGGTTGCCAGCGGATCCAGACATTCCTCTGTTCGGCAGCGTCACGCGCTTGGCCGAACAAAAAGGTGTCGACATTCAACTCGGTGCCCTCGAAGAAATGCTGGCGGCGAACATGCAATTTGTTCTGCTCGGCAGCGGCAGCAAAGAATACGAGCGCGCTTATACCAAATTGGCGGCACGCTACCCGACCAAGTGCGGTGTGAAAATTGGCTTCGACCAGGGTCTTTCGCATCGGATTGAAGCGGGTTGCGATTTCTTCCTCATGCCTTCGCGGTTTGAACCGTGCGGCTTGAACCAAATGTATAGCCTTCGTTACGGCACGATTCCAATCGTGCGCGTCACCGGCGGTCTGGATGATTCCGTCACGGATATTTCCGAGAACGAAGAAAAGGCTGATGGCATCAAGTTCACCGAATACTCCGTGCGCTCACTGGCCAAAGCGATTCGCAAGGCGCTCGTTCTTTACGACGATAAGCGCTTGCTACGCCGCTATCGGATCAACGGCGTCAAAAAAGATTTCTCGTGGGACCGCACCGCGAAAGCTTACGAGAAAGTTTACCGTCGGCTCGTTCCGGCTCGAGAACCCGCGCTTGTTTAATTATCCAGGCACTGGCCGCGGCCTATTGACCACTCGCTTTCACCTTGTTCGTCCAATATATTAACTGATTCAGATGCATTCTGGCGCGCTCATCGATTCGCATGGCCGCACTCTGCGCGATTTACGCGTCAGCGTGACGGACCGTTGCAATTTTCGGTGCATGTATTGCCTGCCCGAAACCGAAGCCGCCGCTAATTTTTACCACTCGCGCTTCGTCAAAAACGGCGCGCAAAAAATCGTCCGGCAATGGCATTCGTCGGCGAACATTTTGACCTTCGAAGAAATCGAACGAATCGTCCGCGTTTCGGTGAACATGGGCATCGAAAAAGTTCGCCTGACCGGCGGCGAACCCTTGCTCCGTCAACAACTGGAAAAGCTCGTTGAAAAAATCGCGGAAATCGACGGCGTCAAAGATTTGGCAATGACCACCAACGGCTTTTTCTTCGCGCAAAAGGCGAAGGCCCTTCGCGATGCGGGCCTGCAGCGCATCAGTTTCAGCATGGATTCCCTCGACCGCGACAACTTTAAAAAGATCACCGGGCGCGACAGTCTGCAGGAGGTTCTCGATGGAATCGAAATGGCGCAGCAGCTTGGTTTTAATCCAGTAAAAGTCAACGCCGTCATCATCCGCGGCATCAACGATCACGAAATCGAGGCACTGGCCGAATTTGCGCAAAAGAAAAACATCTCATTTCGTTTTATCGAGTTTATGCCGCTTGATTCCGGCCGGGCCTGGCAAAAAGAATTGGTCGTTCACGGCCGTGAGATTTTGGAACGGCTGCAAAAGAGGTTCCGGTTGAAACCCGTCGTTCCCACCAACAAATCCGAGACGGCGAAACGTTGGGCATTTGAGAATTCGTCTGGTGCGGAAATCGGAATTATTGCCCCGGTCAGCGAACC
>JAICXV010000450.1 GCA_025934545.1 Verrucomicrobiia bacterium | reverse complement strand
GCGCCCATCCCGGCGAAGAAGCCCTGCTCTTTTGCTGGGCAGGCAAAGTCGATGTCCAA
The DNA here is from genome assembly GCA_025934545.1 of Verrucomicrobiia bacterium. Taxonomy (GTDB): domain Bacteria; phylum Verrucomicrobiota; class Verrucomicrobiia; order Limisphaerales; family Palsa-1400; genus JAICXV01. The sequence goes on along the minus strand of JAICXV010000450.1, from coordinate 3,556 downwards.
CTCGAGGGCAAAACCTACGCTCTCGATTACTACGACACGCTCTACATCCCGCGCGGCGCGACCTATCGCCTATCGCAAAATCAGGGTGAATCCAAAGTCATCGTCTGCCGCGCGACCGCCGACAACGTTCATCCAGCGTTCCATTCCAAATGGAAAGAATTCTCCAAAAACGAAAAACGCATTCGCCATCTCAAGGGCAAGGACGTGTTCCTCATGTTCGACGTCAGCGAAGGCGCCGACAAACTCATCGCCGGCTACACCATTTTCCAACCGCACCAACGTTCTTACCCGCCGCATAATCACACCGACCAGGAAGAAGTCTACATCTTCACCAAGGGCAAGGGCTCTATGGAAGTTTACGCCGATGAAGAGTCGAAGAGCTTTGTGAAGTCGGTCAACGAAGGCGACGCCGTCACGATCCCGCTTTTGAATTACCACCCGGTGTTCAGCCAGGAAGAAGAACTGCATTTCATCTGGTGCATCGCCGGCAACCGTTATTGGGTTGGCGACAAGAACAAAGATTTTATGACGGGGAAAGTTGATAAGCTGACGACGTAGTCGGCTCAACAGCCGGAGTCGTTGCTGTTTCGTTGATGACCGTCGCGAACATTTTCTCGAGGTCATCGATGTAGCTTTCGAAGCTGAACTTTTCGTTCACCAGCTTCAACCCATTCTCACCCATCGTTCGCGCCAACGCTTTGTCGCGCAGTAATGCTTCCAACCGCACCGCGTAGGTGCTGCAATCTCCCGTTGGCACGAGATAGCCGTTTTCGCCGTCAATCAGCCAATCGGAGATGCCGCCAACATCGAAAGCGACCACGGGCAAACCATACCGCATGACTTCCATTCCAATGGTGGCAAACGGTTCGGGCCAAACCGAACTGATCGCTACCACGCTGCATTCCTTGTAAAAATCCTGAAGTTCTTCCTGCGGAACGAACCCTTTGAAATGCACGCGATCCTGCAAACCGAGGCTCGCGCAAAGTTTCTCGCAATATTCCTTATGCGAACCTTCGCCAAGAATAATGCATTCAAACGGCGTCTTTACCAGCGCCAGCGCCCGCAAAAGAATATCAACGCCTTTACCGCGAATAATCTGGCCGGCGAAAAGGATCAGATTGCGGTCGCTGAATGTGCTGTGGACAGACGGGTCGCCCGCGCGCGGCACCGGCGGATGAATTTCGACCTTTCGCACATCGAACCCGTTTCGCAACAGTTCATTTCGCATATAGCGCGAAACGACAACGAGACGGTTGAATTGTTTGTTGAGCGCGATCTCTTTTTTCTTGTTGAAATAACTAACCCATTTGACCGGCAGCTTTCCGCCACGATTGCGCGCGATGAAACCGCCGCACGGAAAAACACAATAGAGCGATGCAGGCCGATTGCAGATTTTGCGCGTGAAATAATTATATTTGTAATTGCGCATGCAATAGATCTCGTGATCGTGAATCATCCGGACCAGCCGCACGCGTGCGGAAAGCAACTTTTCAATGACTTCGAGGTCAGCCATTTTGTGCACGTAAACAATGTCCGGGTTGAATTTGGACAATGCGTTCTGGGTCGATGCCGCCGCGTTGCCGTTGAGATCGAACTTCTCGGCAAACGTGGCGCTCCACCTTTTTTCCGCTTTGCCAGTTGGTTTTCCGTGGACGATCCCCACAGTGTGACCACGCTTTTTGAAGGCTTCGGCGGTGAGGAACAGATTTGCTTCCGCGCCGGCCATGGCGCCGTAGCGCTCGTGAACAAACAAGACTCGCATTGTTGTCCAAGACAATAGCCGCAGGCCTTCGCCGTCGGAACGGTGGAAGCCACGAAGATTTGCTGCAATTAATCCCGATTGGAAAACCAAGCCCGACCTGATTGCCGGTCCCGCCACGCGTTCTATGCTGGTCTCGCTTTATGAAACACAACGGCGGTTCTGACCTCTCTCACGAATTACGACAACTTGCCAGCGAAGCCGAGGCGCTCGTCGGCGATTCCGGCGAAGACTTTGGCGAAAAAGCGCGCGACATCCGCGACCGGCTCGCCGCCGCGCTGGAAGCAGTCCAGGAAACCATCGGCGAAGTGCAGGAACGTGCCGGTGAAGGACTCAAAGAAGTCGACAAGAGCATTCGCAACAATCCGTACCAGGCACTGGCGATTGCACTCGGCGTTGGCGTGGCGGTTGGCCTGTTACTGAAACGAAAATAAATTTATGTTCGGCCTCGTTAGCACCGGTTTTGGTTTATTCACTTCAATCCGGCGCATTTTCGATAATGCGGTCGGCGCCTTTCACAGCCGCGTCGAATTGATTGTGGTGGAATTGCACGAAGAGCGCGACCGCCTCGTCAACATCCTCGTCTGGAGCGGGCTGCTGTTGCTGTTGTCATTCCTGGCCATTGTTGCCTTTTCCTTTTGTGTGATCATCGCGCTGTGGCAATACGCACTGTGGGTGGGCCTTGGCCTTGGAATTCTATACCTGATCGGGGCCGTCGTCGCCGCGAATGTCATACGCAAACGGCTGCATGCACCGTTTTTCCCAGAAACGCTCAATCAGCTTCAAAAAGACCGCGACTGGCTCTCCCCGAGTCGCGAGTGACAAGCATACGTCAGGGAATCACCTATATACTATATAGGGTCCAAACTCACCAAACCATAGGTGTTTCTGTCAAAATGTCACTAGTAGTCGACCTCATTTTGGCGCTTTACGGTTATTTTTCGCAAATAACCCCAAGAATGGCACAACGGCATTGCGGTTGCTATGCTCAGACATGAGAAAAAAGCTCCTATGAATTTAACTCTTGATGCTCAAACGGGAACTCCGACGATTAAGAATAAAGGTCCGATTCTGATTGTGGACGACAATGTCGAATTTGCCCACATGCTCGAAGGATTAATCAGCGCCTGGGGTCTGCCCAATCCAGTCCATCACCTCCTCGATGGCGCCATGTTAATTGAGTATCTGACCGTTTGTTTCACCGTTGGCGCGTGGATGCAACCTCTGCCTGCGTTAATCGTCCTCGACATCAACATGCCCAACTACACCGGTCTGGACGTGATGGAATGGCTCAAAAAGGCGAAACTGGAACACATCCCAGTCATCGCTGTCAGCGGCACTGACAAAGCCAAGCTCGTCGTGCGGATGCAGAAACTTGGCGCAAAAAGTTTCATTCCAAAACCGATGGGACCTGGCGATCTCGACAAGATAAAAGAAGCGCTCGGCCTGCTCGTCTAGACTGCGGCGATTCGCCACGAGCCGCACCTCCATCATTCACTGTTTTCAAAAGCAGGACTTCGCCTTATTGCGCGCAGCCCTGCTTCTGGTTTATTCATGCCTGACGGTTTATTGGCGAAAATGGAGGAGGAGAAATGGCAAAAGCGGTATTTTGTATTGGGACGAGCGAGTTTCAGGCAGAAGCGATCGTGAATGATCTAAAGGCGGCGGGATTCGCGGACAATGATATTTCGGTTCTATTCCCCGACAAAACAGGGACGAAAGATTTCGGGCACGAACAACACACCAAAGCGCCGGAAGGCGCCGTAACTGGAGCGAGCACTTTAGGAGTTGTGGGTG
>JAICXV010000362.1 GCA_025934545.1 Verrucomicrobiia bacterium | reverse complement strand
TTGTGAATGGCGACGCTGCCGGGTCGTTGAGTGGCACGTTGTCCCTGGCGCGAGTTGCTGGCGAGAATGTCGGCAGCTATGCAATAACTCCGGGCGGCCTGACCAGCGGAAACTACAACATTACGTTCAACCCCGGCACACTCACGATCAACAAAGCGACCCTCGGCGTTTCGGCGCAACCAAAGACCAAAACTTATGGTGCCCTCGATCCTGCGCTGACGTTTTCTGTCACGGGCTTGCAGTTCGCCGACACGACCAACAACGTTTTAACCGGCACATTGACGCGCGCGCCCGGCGAAAATGTTGTGGGCAGTCCGTATGCCATTACGCAAGGATCGCTTGCCGCGAACACCAATTATACAGTGAGCTTCACCGGCAGCACACTTACCATTACCGCCGCCGATTTATCCATCACCGCCGATGCCAAATCCAAAACCTACGGCTCCTCCGATCCATCCTTCACCGCAACGTTCGCCGGTTTTGCCACCGGCGAAACTTCCGCGGTGTTAAGTGGCACTTTGGCGTTCGATCGTGTCCAGGGCGAAAATGTCGGGACGTATGCGATCACGCCAAGTGGATTGAGCAGTTCCAATTATTCCATATCGTTCCACGCCGCAGATCTCAGCATCACACCCGCGACGCTGACGGTCAGCGCTCAATCCCAAACCAAGACCTACGGTTCGGCCGATCCGTCATTGACCTTTTCGACCGTTGGTCTTCAGTTCACCGACGCCGCGACGAACGTCCTGTCGGGCGCGTTGACCAGGGCCGCGGGAGAAAACGTTGCCGGCAGCCCTTATTCGATTTCCCAAGGCACGCTGATAGCGACCAGCAACTACGTCATTAATTTCTCCGGCAACTCGCTGACCATCTCGCCTGCGACACTGTCAATTCTCGCCGATGCCAAAACCAAATCTTACGGCGCGGCGGATCCGGCGTTGACCTTCGGCGTTACCGGTCTGCAATTCACGGACACTGCCGCGTCCGTCCTTTCCGGTGCGCTCACCAGAGCCCCCGGAGAGACTGTGGCAGGCAGCCCATATACAATTTCCCAGGGTTCGCTGGCCGCCAATGGCAACTATTCAATTAACTTCACGGCCAGCACGCTCGCGATCGCCCCGGTGTCTCTTTCTATTACGGCGGTCGACAAAACTAAAATTTACGGAACGAACGATCCTCAATTTACAGTGACGTATGCCGGGTTCGTGAATAATGAAACCCCTGCGGTCCTCGGAGGAACACTCGGCTTTAGCCGTGCGGCCGGAGAAAATGTCGGCGACTATCTGATCACACCGAGTGGGCTCACGAGCGTCAATTACACCATCAGTTTTCACACCGGCACGCTCAGTATCACACGAGCGGCTTTAGCGATTACAGCCGATGCTGCATCCAAAACTTACGGCGCGGCAGACCCGGCATTTACAGCCAGCTATAGTGGCTTTGTTAACAACGAAACGTCTGTGGTCCTTGGCGGCACGCTTGGTTTCAATCGCGCCCCCGGCGAAAATGTCGGCGGCTATATCGTAACGCCAAGTGGCCTGACGAGCGGAAACTACACCATTACCTTCAATCCTGGCACGCTGACCATTGGCAAAGCCACCCTCGCCATCGCAGCCGAGCCGAAATCAAAGACGTACGGCGCAGTCGATCCGGCGTTGACGTTCACGGTCGGCGGCCTGCAATTTGCGGACACTGCTAACAGCGTTTTGAGTGGCGGGCTGGCGCGCGTTGCCGGCGAAAGTGTGGCAGGAAGTCCTTACGCGATTTCGCAGGGCACACTTGCGCCCAACAGCAATTACTCGATCAATTTCACCACGAACGAATTGACCATTACACCAGCGCCTTTGTCTGTCTCGGCCGATGCGAAGACAAAGACTTACGGCACAACCGATCCCGCCTTGACCGTGTCGTACGACGGATTTGTCAGCAACGAAACGGTCGCAGTTTTGGGAGGCGCGCTCGTTGTCACTCGCGCGCCCGGCGAAAATGTTGGCAGCTATGTGATCACACCGGGCGGGCTTACCAGCACCAATTATACAATCACGCTTAACACCGGCCTTCTTGCCATCACCAGAGCAACGTTGTCCGTGACCGCAGATGCCAAAACAAAGACTTATGGTTCGATTGACCCGCCGTTTACGGCCAGTCTTTCCGGGTTTGTGAACAACGAAACCGCGGGCGTGCTCGGCGGGTCACTGTCATTTGCCCGGACGACGGGAGAAAACGCCGGTGTCTATACGATTACACCAGGCGGTCTCACCAGCAGCAATTACACGATCGTCTTCAACGCCGGCAACCTCACCATCGACAAGGCGTCCCTCGCGATCACGGCCGATGCGAAAACCAAAACCTACGGAGCGGCCGACCCGCCGTTTACAGCGACGTATGGAAGTTTCGTGAATGGCGAAACTTCTAACGTGCTGGGCGGCGCGTTGACCTTTGTCCGTGTTCCCGGTGAAAATGTTGGGTCATACACAATCACTCCCGGCGGCCTGACGAGTTCCAATTACGCGATTGCGTTCAACACCGGCACGCTGACGATCACGACCGCTGTCGTCGCAATTTCGCCGCCCGTCCGCCCAAATTCGACCGACATCGTTATCGCATGGAACGCGGTTCCGACCACGACTTACCGCGTGCAATATATTTCTGATTTGTCGTCTACCAATTGGACCGATCTTGCTGGGGATGTCCTGGCCAGCGGCAGCACCGCATCCAAAACCGACACGCTCACAACGATCAACCGCTTCTATCGAATCAAGATCCTGCCGTAACGCTTTTAACCGCGCAAACCGTTGGGGAAAACGCTGCGTTAAAAACAAACTTTTTGGCGCGGATAGCCGCGGTTAAGTGCGGTTAGCCGCAGATAGCGGCGGCGCGAACGTAGCCGGCGCACTGAATTTGAGTCATGGTCCCAATTACAAATTAGGTGCGAATAGGCGCGATTAACCGCGAATATTTTACTTTGGTTCGGTTAACCTCGGTTAGGCTCGGATAGAAGTTCCGGTTTCGAGCTCCGATTAACGATAATGGAGGTTTGATGTCTCGCGAAGTCCGCAAAGGGCGCAAACCACCGACTTTGAATCGGGCTGCGCTTTGCTCGATTTGCGAAGGATGACGTAATAAACAACCTTTTATTTCTGTGTCCGGTAGTGTCCGCAGGAGTCTGGAAGTGACATTTGCGTTAGGTTGAGGCTGGGAAAAAAATAATTTTTCCGAACCGGTACTAGCCGGTACAAGTCGATACCAACCGTTACGGCGGCAAGTATGAAGTATAAAGGCTAAAGGATAAAGTGAGGACGGCGCCAAACCGGCGGCGATCGATGGATGCACCCCTCCCACAACCTTTGTTCGCGCTTTTGTTGGGGCGATCATTGTTCACGTTCACGGTTTACTGTTTAACGTTTAAAGTTGCGGCAGCACGGTTCCGGCGCGTTCCGTCATCCCGCGCTTTCCTACCCAAGTAAGAGTGAAGTAAGTTAATGAAAAGCCGCTGTTTGTCTATACATTTAGTGCTAACAAAAGCGTTTTGCATTTGCCGCTGCACGCCGAAACCAGCTCTTTTCGACTCATCGCGTCTTGATTGTCTTTGTAGCATCTGCAAATTAGAGCGCCATGGAAACGCCTGTTCCATGGGCAAGGTTCTGGAGGCAACTGGACACAAAAGACGAGCGAGACGACCCGGCTGACGGGTTTCTTGGTACTTGGGGTTCTTTTTTGGACTTCCGCCGTACTGCCGGGCCGCAAAAGCTGGAAGAATTGGTAGAATACAATCGTGTCACCGCTACGCGGTTTTTGATTTGCGATGAACTGGATTGCGGAGAGGGGGCGGGGCGTGAATGGACGAGGCGACGCCATCGTCTCTACCTTTGAGGGCGATGGCAAAGAGAGAAATAGAAAATCGAAGATCGAAAAATACGTTACGTGGTTTTTGATTTGGGACGACGTGGAATTCGTCCCTTGTATCTTGTCTTCGTTCTGGATTCTTCGCTGAATGCAGATGCTCTGGCTGGCGTTGCAACGCCAGCCAGAGCGAGCTAGGCCTGATCGTTCGTCCCTGGTCCATCGTGTGATGTGAACGTAGGTAGCTGGAT
>JAICXV010000124.1 GCA_025934545.1 Verrucomicrobiia bacterium | reverse complement strand
GTCGAAATCCGGACAAATCACTCCCGCGGACGGTGAGGCTTTCTTAACCTCCGCAATCAAACCGACGGTGCCGAGCCTTGGATTGCGCAGCGCGCCGATAAAATCGCGACGACCGCGCTTGTCGAGAGAAGCCCGCAAGCTCGCGCCGTTTACCACAGCCTGCGGTAACTTCGCTACTTCGGTGCGCTTATGCGCTACGATTTGGTCAAGAATGTTCATTGTTTGCGGGGACCGCGGACTTCAGTCCGCTTCAACGCCAAAGGGGGCTGAGTGTTGGGGTGATCCAACTCCGCACTGCGTTCGACATTGAAGCGGGCTAAAGTCCGCGGTCCGATGCTATTCTTCTTCATCCTTCACTCCAGCCATGCGTTTCGTTGGACAACCGGCGCGAAGCCACGCATCAACGAACGGGTCGAGTTCGCCATCAATCACACCCTGCACGTTGGCGGTTTGGACGCCCGTCCGCAAATCTTTGACCATGCGATACGGTTGGAATACATAAGTGCGAATCTGATGTCCCCAACCGATCGCGCCTTTTTCGCCGTAGAACCGTTCCATGTCCGCTTTTTGTTCGTCGAGACGTTTGGCGTACAATTTTGAAATCAACATGCGCATGGCGGTGGCGCGGTTTTGATGTTGCGAACGTTGGGTTTGCGATGCAGCGACGATGCCGGTGGGCAAGTGCGTGATGCGGACGGCGGTCTCGACTTTGTTGACGTTCTGGCCACCTTTGCCGCCCGAACGATAAGTGTCGACCTGCAATTCGACCGGCGGGATGACAATTTCGGAACTGGTCTCTTCGATTTCGGCAATGCAATCGACGCTCGCAAAACTGGTGTGACGACGTTTGTTCGCATCAAACGGCGAAATGCGAACGAGTCGGTGCACGCCACGTTCGGCTTTGCAAAAGCCGTAAGCGAATTCGCCTTCGACGAGCATCGTCGCGCTTTTCACGCCGGCGGTTTCACCCTGGAGCAGATCGGTCACTTCAGTTTTCCAGCCGCGCAATTCGCACCAGCGTTGATACATGCGCAAGAGAATATCCGCCCAATCGCACGCCTCCGTGCCGCCGGCACCAGCATTGATGCTCAAGATGCAATTGTTTTTGTCGTGGGGGCCATTGAGGAAAACCTTCAGCTCGAGCTTATCGAGTTCTTTGATGAACCCCGTCATCTCGCGGTCCATTTGCGTCTGATGTTTGAGCTGTTCGGGTTCGGGCTCGGCTTCGGCGAGCTCCGTCATGACCTTGAAATCGTCGAGCTGACGTTCCGCTTTAATGAGAGGATCGATTTTTTTGCGAAGGCCGTTGGCCTCATCGATCATCGCCTGTGCTTTTTCGCGATTGTTCCAGAAAGTATCCTGGGCCATCAAAGCATCGAGCTCGCCCAGTCGTTTTTGCACGCTGGGGACCTCAAAGAAACCTCCGCAAATGGGCGAGTTTTTCGCCGGCGGCCGTGGTCTGCGCTTTGATGTTTTCGAACATAGCGGCAAGCTAACTGAACAATATCAGAATTCAAAATTCAAAATGCGTGATTGCGATCATAGCTCCCCTTCCTTTTCGGTGTAGAAGAGCCGATGGGCGCGGTCGTAGTCGGGTTCGGGGACGAGAACTTTGGTGAGGCGATTGAGGTCGAATTCGTCGCCGTCCGGGTCAACGAATTCCTGCGTCGCAACGATGCCGTGCTTTTCCAGCATGACGACCAGCAACTCGGCGTTCGCCAGCGGGCCTGTATAAAAAAGTTTCATCGCGACGTCGTAACGCAGAGTGATACTCTGCCGTGGCGCCAATTGGCAATGCGCGAACGCTAACCATACCTGACCTTGCCGAATTCCATTCGGCGATACAGCAGATTGACAATCTGCGTTACGGCGGATTTAGGCTTAGAAAAACAGAAAGCCTTTGCTAGCTTGGAGGCAACCGACGTATGAACACCAACTTTGGCAAGTTGCCGCGATTGGCCGGGCTGTGCTCGATGGAACGCGCGATGGGGCCGGGCCTGTCGATTGATGATTGTGTAGCGCGGCTCAAACGTTATCACTACGCGTTCAAGCGGCTGCACGAGATTTTTCTCGCACGCCTGACAGCGGAGCCGATTTATGAATTGAAAATGGGTTTCAGTTTGCACGCACATTACTGCGCGGAGCATGCGACAGCTTTGCGTCAGCGCGTCGGCGAAATGCGCGAGCCACCCCTGGGTTTGGAAGTGGTGCCGGATGGAAGTCTGGAAATTTTCTTTGACGAAATCCGGTCCGCGCCGACAACGATCGAATTGGTTTACGGAATTTATATCGTGGCCGTGCCGGCTTTGATGGTCGGGCTGAAGAAGCACATGCAAGATACAAATCCACTGGCAGACGCTCCGTCAGTGCGGCTTTGCCGGTTTGCGCTACTGGAATTGGAAGACATGGCGACGTTCGGCACGCAAGCAATGTTGGCGCTATTGAAGGCGCCGACGAGCAAGCCGTCGGTCGCGTGGGTGGAGTTGTTGAATGATTGCTTGCGTACGGCGGGTGGGTTGAGCGGCGCGCGGCAGGTTAATGGCGCGTCGGGCGCGACGAGGACACCGGTGAGGCACTATTCGGCGGAACGGTTCGTTTATGACAAGGTGCCAAAGCGCGATGTGCGATTTCCGGATCCATATAATATGGGGGTGAACGCAGAGGTGTTTCTTTATGATGAGAAGATGCCGGCCGACGCGAAAGTGCTGATGATGTTTTACAAACGGCTGCGCGAGATCGATGTGCCGGAAATGATGGCCAGTATCATTATGGAAACGCCGGGCAAGCCGTGGACGTATTATCGCGATATGACGCGGCAACTTTGGGATGAAGCGCGGCATGCGATGATGGGCGAGGTCGGTTTTGAAAAGCTCGGCGTCGATTGGCCGAAGAATGTCATGGTGAATTTTACGTGGTCGCTCGGCCTGAACACGCAACTGACGCCGATGGAACGGCATGGCGTTTTGTATTTTATCGAGCAAGGGTTGATGCCGAAAAACGGCAAGCGTTATGAATGGGAGGTTGGGCTCAAGTCGCATTGCGCGCTTTCGGGTTTGTTCCAGGACTACGATTGGGCAGACGAAGTGTTGCATGCGCGAATCGGCCGCGATTGGTATTTGAAGGAATTCAAAAATGCTTCGCAAGGGGTCGAATACGGCGATAAATGCTGGTCGAAAGTGTTGATGGGCTGGCGTGAATGGCGGGATCAAGGACTTACGCAACATCGCAACTGGTGGCGAAATTGCTACTTACAGGCTTGCGAGAAAGCTGGAACCCAACCGGATCCGGCGGTGTTGTCATATAATACGAGCTACGAGCAGGTGAGAGCTGACCTGAAGAACATCTCGGGCTCGGCTTAAAATGGATTTAAGCGGATTCAATTTTAGCGCGGGGACGCTGTTTGCCTCACTGATTTGGGGAACGATCGGTATGGGTTTCCTTATCTACGGCAAGAAACAAAGCGCATTTATCCCAATGCTCGGCGGCGTCGGTCTGATCGCCATTTCTTATTTCATCGGATCGCCGCTTTATATGAGTTTGACGGCGATCGGGATTCTCGCGGCAATTTGGTTTTTAATGAAATGGCAGAGGTAATTGGTTGCGAAGTGTTGAGGATTACCAGAATTTCCAACTGATGGCGGTGCGGATGCGATAGTCGGGCATGACTTGTTCGCCAGTGTTTTCGCGGGAGATCGGCAGATCGGCTGCAAGCAACACATTCAATCTGTTGCCCCAGGTGAAGTTTACCTGCGGGCCGACATAGACCAGTGTTTCGGCGGAATCCTCGTCGGGAACTCCGAAGAACGTGTCTTTTCCTTTTGTCTCGCCCGCAACAACGCCTTGCACAGAGAGCGTGTAATTGTCGTTCAGGACTGCGTAATAGCCGGGGCCGCCGCTCCACGTCAGATCATTGGCGTAGCGATGGCCGAAATCACCTCGCGAGCGGATTGAATATTGCAAACTCGCGTTGGCAAACCAACGGTTCCACCGGCCAAATACAGAGCTGCCAACAATGCCGTCGTAAGAACCTGACCCGAGTGCGAGGTCGTGACCGCCGACGCCATCGGGCAAATTTTCGTCGCTCAATTTGAGGTTCGAAGAATTTCCGGTCGGGAATTTTACTCCGCCAAGTAGCGACCAGTTGAATTGGAATTTCTCGTTGAACTTGCGATAGGCGGTGTAGTTGCCAACGAGCGAGATGTCGCCAATGCCGGCATCGCGCATACGCATCGGCAGCTTGACGGTGTTAGAGGACGAACCGCCCATCGCACCCCACTCACGATAAATGACCGGCAGATTCAATTGCAGGCCGAAGCGTTTGTTGAAATTGTACAACGCAAAAACCTGCGACACCGAGCTGTCGATGAATTCGCCGTGGCTTGAGACGTGCTGGCTATCTTGCTGTAAGGTGCCGAAATGGGTGTATTGCTCGGCGACACCCCCGATTAAAGCATGGCCAAGTTGACCCTGAGCGTCGGAAGCATCGTAAATCGCGCAAATGTCGCAGGCTCTGGCTGGCAGCGCGGCCCAGAGCGCGGCGAAAACGAAAAGAAAGCTCTTCAAAGTTTGAAGAACTTGCGGAGGTGTTAGCCGTGGAAAGTTTTTTCGCGCGCCTGGCACAGGATCTAAATTTTAAAGTAACACCATGGTGATTTTATGCGGCAGCAACCGTGGAGCAAGCTTAGATGACTTTGCGGCTGCGCTGGCTGAGTTGCAGTTCGTAGCGAGGGCCGTGACGGACGACGCGAATGCGCTCATTGAATAAATCAGTGAAGTTTGCCGACGTCATCACATCGCGTTTTCGGCCAGCACAGAAGACGCGCCCTTGTTTGAGCATGAGCACGTGCGACAGCGCTGGCATGATTTCTTCGACGTGATGAGTAACGAAAACGAGCGTTGGGGATTTTGGGCTCGAAGCCAATCGTTGCACGAAACTCAAAAACCGTTCCCGCGCGAGAGGGTCGAGTCCGGCACATGGTTCGTCCAGGATCAGCAATGCGGGATTAGCCATCAAGGCGCGGCCGATCAAGACGCGTTGTCTTTCACCCTGGGACAACACCGACCATGGGCGGTCCGCAATTTCTTCACATTCGATCTGGCGCAGGAGCGCACGACCCTTCCGTTTTTCCTGCGGTTTTGGTTCGTGCCAAAAACCGATCGTTGCATCCTTGCCGCTGACGACAACTTCGAGCGCGGTGTCGTCTTCGTGAATCAGTTGGCGAATTGACGCACTGACGAGGCCAACGCGTTTGCGCAGTTCGCGCCAATCAGTTTCGCCATAAGTCTCATTGAATAATTGGATCGTCCCCGCGCTGGGCGTCAGATATCCGGTGAGCGCGCTGAGCAACGATGTTTTGCCGGAACCATTTGCGCCGAGAATAGCCCAATGTTGCCGTCGTTCAACTTGCCAGTGGATGTGGCGAAGAATGACGGTACGTCCGCGATGGATGCTGACGTCGGAAAGTTTCAGGATCGGCGTCACCACAGCTCAAGGCATATAGCAGAAGTAAAGAATAGCAGCGAGCACGACTGCCACAAAAACGCCGACGACGAGCGACCACACGAGATTGCGAACGAACCGGCGGCGCGCGCCGTGCGCCATACCCGGGAAAAGATAATAAAGGTCGTGGCTCCTTTTCGGCAAAGCCGCAGGGTCGGCGTTTTCGTTTCGGCGTCTGCGCCTTTTGGTTTTTGGCATCGATTGTCGTCCAACGTCGTCTCTACTCGATATGAGGCTAGGCAACGCCACTTTGTTCCTCAATCCCTTTTCAGCCCGAGCTTCTCGATCATTTCGTAAAGTGTCGGCCTGCTCACGCCAAGTTCGGCAGCGGCCGGGGCGATTTTTCCATTGTGTTTGCGCAACGTTTTTTGGATCAAATCGCGTTCAAGCGATTCACGCGCTTCTTTGAGATTCGACGCCGAGGCGGTTGAGCCGACGTCGGTCAATTCGAGGTCTGGCGCAGTGAGGCGTTTGCCTTCCGCCATGATGACGGCGCGTTTGACACGATTTTCCAATTCACGAACGTTGCCCGGCCAGGCATGGCGGCTGATTGCGCGCTTGGCTTCGGCATCGAACGTCAAGCCGTCTTTTTTTGTCTCCTGGGCGAAGCGACGCAGAAAGTTCTGGGCCAGTAGGAGCGTATCGTTTTCGCGTTCGCGCAATGCGGGAAGTTTGATGACTACGACGGCGAGGCGATAGTAAAGGTCTTCGCGAAAGGTTGCATCGCTAATGCCTTTGGCCAGATCGGAATTGGTGGCGGCAACAACGCGGGCATCGACGTGGATTTCCTGGCGTCCGCCAATGCGTTCGATGGTTTGCTCCTGCAAATAGCGCAGCAGTTTGACCTGAAGCAGAGTCGGGAGCTCGCCGATTTCGTCGAGGAAAAGCGTGCCGCCGGCAGCGGATTCGATGCGGCCTTTGCGCTGCATGTGCGCGCCGGTGAACGAGCCTTTCTCGTGGCCGAACAGTTCGCTTTCCAGAAGTGTTTCGGGAATCGCACCGCAATTGATGGCAATAAACGGGCCGTCTTTACGCGCGCTGCGGCGATGGATGGCGAGCGCGGCCATTTCCTTGCCGGTGCCGCTTTCGCCGAGGATCAAAACGGGCGCGTCGGAAGTGGCCACTTTGCGAATCGAATTGAAAACCGTCTGCATCGATGGACTGCTCCCTAACATCCCTTCGAAAGCGTCGGCAGTGACTTGCTGCTTCAGTGCGCGATATTCGCGTTCAAGGCCGGCTACGTGATAGGCCCGTTTGAGGATGACCTTGAGTTCGTCGAGTTGAACCGGCTTGGTCAGAAAATCGTAGGCGCCCGAGCCGATGCCTTCGAGCGCGTTATGTT
>JAICXV010000169.1 GCA_025934545.1 Verrucomicrobiia bacterium | reverse complement strand
GGAATACAAGGGCATTAAGCAAACGTCCGGCACGTTATTTTTCGGCAATCATTTTCCAATCACCGACGACATGATCGGTCGCTCTCTCTTCGGCAAAGAAAAAGAATTCTGGAACCCGGACCTTCCATCGACGAACAATCCCGCGCGATTAACAGAAGCGGGCATTAAACATATCCACTCGCTCATCGCCTATGCCCACAGTCGCGGAATGGAATGTGTGCTGTCGGCCAGTCTGACGGAATTCCCGAAAGAATTTAAGCCGGCGCTCGCCCATCTGCATCCGGTGGACATGGTGGGCACGCCGACCATCGGCCCCGGCGCCGACGCCGATGTTGATGACCCTGTCCTCACTGAACTAGCCGAAACCGTTTTGCAAACCACCCTCAAGACCTATCCCGATCTTGATTATGTTGCGCTCGACCTCCCCGAATGGCGCGAATGGACGCATCAATATCAACGCGCCTGGAACGCATTGGATGAAAAATATCATCTCTCCTCTGTCACCTCGTGCGATAAAGTTTTAGATGCGGCCCGCAATCGCAAAAATTATCCCGGTGGACCGGAGCGCGCGGTGCAGGAGGTAAAGGCTGACATCGTCGCACTTTATTTTTTCGACAAAGTGCTCGCGAAAACGGGGCTGAATCAACAGAAGCTGATTATCAGTTCCGTTGCGGAAGAATTGTATTCCCTCCTGCCGAAAATTTTGCCACCCGGCTGTGAAACGTTGAACTTCGTGGATTACACTCCCTCACGCGTGCTCGCCCGCCGCGATGCGCTCAAGCAGATTCCGGCGCGGCAAATTCCTTCAGTTCTCATATACACGCTACACGACGATAACGTTGGCGTACTCCCGCAACTTGCCACCGATTCATTGGCTGATCTGACGAAAGAAATCTCGCAACTCGGCTGGGCTGGCTTTTCCACACGCTATTGGCTGATTGGCGATCACGATTCGTGCGTTGCCTATTTGTCGCGCGCGGCCTGGGATACAAACACGACGCCCGAACAAATCGCACGAGATCAAATCACTCACACGTCTGGCGCGGCCGCTGTAAACGACATGTTACAAGTTTTCAAAAGCGTCCAGAACGCCACACGCACGTTGGAATGGAACGGCCTCGGCCTGACGTTTCCATCGCCGACGATGTTAATGAAACATTGGGCGCCCGGACCAATGTCCGCGAAACTGCAACCTGTCACGACCAATTATCAAAATGCTTTGGACGCCGCAGAAAGAGCGCTCAAAGAAACCGGTGGCCACAACGCATACATCGAATACTGGATCGGTAGATTGAAATTCGGAATCGATTACATGAACGCCATTGCAGCCGTTCGTGCGGCGGCGACTTTTGAATCCAAACACAATGCGTCGGGGGCGTTAAGCGAAGCGTCGCGCGCGTTGAATTTGGTCAAGAGCGCTCTGACCAATTATGCGGAAGTCGCGCGCGATCGTTCTGATAAAGGCGCAATCGCTACCATGAACGAATATGTTTATCGCCCGCTTCTCGCGAAGGTCCGCGATCTGACGAGCAAAGCTGCCGCAAACATTCCCGCCGTTCGCGCGACAAATTTTCAATCGCGAAAAATTTATCAATCCGCTCAACATCCCAGCTACACGTCGTGGGCTTCGTTTTTCCCGGGCGAACATGGTCAATGGTACGTGGGCTGCGAAGAAGTTCTCACGCCCGAAAAGCCGCCGGCTCGACCTCCGAAAGAGTGGATTTACGAGATGAGTTTGCCGCGCGGCTATGACCAAACAAAATTCCTCAAACAACTGGTCCTGTTGCAATCCGATGACAACATGAATTCCTGGAGGGTCATTTCACGCGAAAACGTTAGTGAGAGCGGTGGTTCCTTCGCCCAGGCGCGGACCACGGACGGCCGGCTGCTTCGTTTCGTCTGGGCCTGCTACTCCCAGGATCGCTCGGTCAAACCAAACCAAATTTTTTATCAATCCAGCGACGACGGAAAAACGTGGGTAAAGATGCCGCCGTTTGTGAGTGATCGATTCGCGTGGTATCCACACCGCCTTCGAACATTGCGCGACGGAACAATTGTTCTGTGCGCCGCCAGGGCGTTCCGCTGGGGCGAGGGGACCGAGTATCCTGTTCGCGCCGCCATCAAACTCGACACGATCAGCGACATGGAAATGATGCTGTTCTTTTCTCGCGATGAGGGAAAAACATGGTCCAATCCGTTGCCGATTCTCAGTGGTCAGACCGTTTCCGAAACCGACTTCGTCGAGCTGACTGATGGTAATCTGCTGTTCATCAACAACAGCATTTTCGCGCATCCCGGTCGCCAGTTTGTCTATCGCGACGGCGATCATTTTACGCCCGGCCCGTTAGAACGGGTCCAATCGGGAACAGTGCCGGAAACCGTTTGTTTAACGGATGACAATGCGTTGATCGGTTGTCAGCGGCCCGGAACTTATTTTTGGTCAACCGACCTCGGCCTCAACTGGCGACCACTTGAGGGCGCGCCGCAGAACATGGATGTGTATCAGCCGTGGATCCAATACCTAGGAAACGAGCGCGTTGCTTGCGCCGGCCATCACGGCGCGGATGATCCGATCGGCGGTCGCGATCAATTCATTGGCATTCAAACATTCGACGTTGAAACCTTGCGCAAAGTGCACAATGCAAAGTTGTGGGTTGCGCGCGATTTTGACGCGTCGAAAAACAATTTTCTAAATTCGTTTACCATTTCGTTGACGTCCGACAATGCCCCGCTCGCCGACAAAGAAGTGCAGGTCTGGTATGTCGCACGTGACGCGGCCGGTTACGATTCATGGAACAGCAAACCTTTGGCCGAACGGATGAAAATCGGTGGGAAAACAATCACTCTGCAAACCGACAAAAGCGGCCACGCGAAATTGCGCCTGCCCGAATTCGACGGAATCACCAGCATCCACGCCAGCTACCAAATGGTGGTCCGTTTTAATGTTGATCAAAAGGACCCCGCGTATAATCCCGCGCAACTCCCGCAACTCGAATACTATGCCAACAGCGGCGTCGATCCCTGATCAATGCACCGATGCGAAGTCGATCCCCGGTTGCGTGTAGGAGAACGTCATCTCGTTTGACTTGAACGCCGAAAAGGTGCCGGCGTGATTGTCGGCGAATAAAATGTTCACCTTGTGGTTATGCGCGGGTGACGGATTCCAAAACAGCGTGTCCTGCGTGTAATTATCGGGGTCCGCGTCCGACTGTTCGAAGTCCCAATTGGCGTCGCCCGACAAAATATATTCGCCTGGCAGGAAGATTTTCTTCATCGACACGGGCGCATCTTGATTGCCGGCATCGATATAGGCTGCGCGTGAGCCCAAAAAATAATTGTAAGGCGAATGTTTATAGAATTCGGAAAATGGCACGCAATGAATGACGTTCGTGTTTTTGTAATAGTCGGCGGTCGCGCGCAACCATGCCGTCGGATTCGTGCTTGTCCAGGGAATCGACCCGCCGGCTTGCGGCAACAAACCATTGTTGTCATCGCCGTAAAGATTCAGCGCCATCCCAAGCTGGCGCAAATTGCCAATGCATTTGATCGTTATCGCGCGCTCTTTTGCTTTCGCGAGGCTCGGCAACAACATCGCCGCAAGAATTCCAATGATAGCAATGACCACCAGCAATTCAATTAATGTAAATGCCCGTTTCGAAATTCGCGTTGTTTTCATACAGCACTGCGCCTGTATGACTGACTTGCCGAGCCCGCCCAATATTCAAATGAACTACCGATGCAAAGCTTTTCGCAAAATTGGTTGCATCGTTTCGGCCATGCGCTCGAATCCCAAATCGGTCGGATGCGTCCCGTCGACCGTTGCTTCGCCGTCGTGGCCCAGCAAATTGTTTGCCGGCACATAATAAATATTTTTCAGTCCGGCGCGTTTCAGATTTTTGTAAGCGGTCTGCAGAGCGGCGTTGCACTTCACGTATTTCTCACGACGAACTTCCACAAAAGGTCCATCGCAATATTCTACATTTTCCACGAGCACGATTGGCGTTTTCGGATGCGCCGCGCACAACGTTTTCACAAACGGCTCCATCCGCTCCTGCACTTTTTCGGCCGTCATGTTCGGCAACGGATCAAGGACATAAACTTGCGGGTCGAGTTGCGCGAGTAAATCGGCCAATTCCGGTTCCGACCACGCATTTCCTGAAAAGCCCAAGTTGATCGTCGGCCAATCGAGCCAACGCCCGAGAATCGTCGGATACGCCATGCCCGGTCGCGACGCGCATCCGCCTTGCAAAATCGACGTGCCGTAAAACACGATTGGTTTTTGCGCACGCACCGGCGCGGCTTCGCAGGTGCTGTTCGACATCACGCCGATCTGCAGCGACTCGACCCCGTTATAGAGCGGCAGATACAAAATATACTCGCGCGAAACCGCTTTGAGGCCGTGCGTCACTGCTGTTTCGTTAGTCACTTGTCGCGGACGGGCAGCGCCAACCCAAAGCCATTTGCCGCGTTCTTTCGCGTAAAGATCCAACCCACTGACGCCGCTGGCCGGCATATGCGCCATCGCCAATTCGCTTTTGCGCAAAATCCATCGCGCGGAAATTTCCGGCGAGTCGCTGACAAAACGAATCGCCATTCCTGCTGAATCTTGCGACAAACTCCAGACCGGACCGCGCACAACGCCCTTGGCGGTTTTCGGCAAGCGATCAAAATATTGGAAAGTGTTCGCCCAACCTCGGCCTTCCAGCGTCAGCGTCCGCGCATCGCGCCAGACCAAATTTTTTGACGGCGCCGTATCGGCAGCGCTTGCAACAAATGCACACAGGAGAACAGCGGCGGTAACTTTGAACATGCCGAAGATTTTCCGAAGATAACCCGTTCGACAAACAAAAAAGCCGCACCTGTCGTTACGGCTGAAATTTGAAATCAAAAAAAACTAAAGTAAAAAGAACTCTCCCTCTTGAGACATCCCGAGGGAGAGTAACGTTTTGCCCCACTCAGGGCAATGCGTTCTCACCGCGCCAGTTAAGGCGCAATGAGTCTTGTTAGCAATTTCAGGCATGAGGCATGGAAAGTCTGTCAGAGGATCCGCACACCGAGTGTCGGTGTTTGTCTGGCACAACGCGTTCGTAGCCGCCGAGGTGACGAGGCGGATTTCTATTTCTTACTAAATTTGAGCACATCCCCGTCCGCCGTCACCTTCACCCGGTCGCCTGGCTTGAATTCTCCATCGAGCAACTTCACCGCCAGCGGATTTAGTAACTGTTCCTGGATTGTTCGCTTCAGCGGGCGCGCGCCAAACTGGGGATCATAGCCTTCGCGCGCGATCAACTTCTTTGCCGAGGAATCAACGTCCAACATCAGTCGTTGACCGGCCAGCCGTTTTTCCACGCCACGCAATTGAATATCCACAATCTTCTCCAACTGCTCCTCATCGAGACTGCGGAAAATAATAATCTCATCCACACGATTCAAAAACTCCGGCCGAAAATATTTGCGCAGTTCTCCTTTGACCAATTGTTCCATCTCCGCGTGCGCCGTCGGACTCTTCTTTTTTTCCGGCGAAAAGAAATCCTGAATGATCGGCGAGCCGATATTGCTCGTCATGATGATAATAGTGTTCTTGAAATCAACTGTGCGTCCCTGACCGTCGGTGAGCCGGCCGTCGTCGAGCACCTGCAGCAAAATATTAAAAACATCCTGGTGCGCCTTTTCGATTTCATCGAACAACACGACGCTATAAGGCCGGCGCCGCACCGCTTCACTCAACTGCCCGCCTTCTTCGTAACCCACATATCCCGGAGGGGCGCCTATTAGCCTACTTACAGAATGCCTCTCCTGGTACTCGGACATATCAATCCGCACCATGGCGTTCTCGTCGTTGAACAGGAATTCTGCCAGTGCCTTTGCCAGCTCCGTTTTACCAACGCCGGTAGTACCCAGGAATATGAACGAGCCAATAGG
>JAICXV010000699.1 GCA_025934545.1 Verrucomicrobiia bacterium | reverse complement strand
TCACGCCTTTCATGTATCCGTCGACGATAACCGGCACGGCGTGATAACCGATCATGCACCATGTTTCGTTGCCTTGCAGTTCCCACATCGGGAGGAGGTGATCAGCGCTTTGGTCGTAGTGCGCGAGGAGGGAGTTGATCATGTCCGAATCGCGTTTCGATTGAATGAGGGCCAGCAACGGATGTTCGGCGCGGAACGTGTCCCAAAGTGAAAAGATCGTGTATTTGGTGAACTTGTCGGCCTTGTGAAAATTCTGGTCGAAGCCGCGATATTCGCCGTTCACATCCTGATGGGTGTTGGGGACGAGGAATGCGTGATACATGGACGTATAGAACGTTTCTTTCTGTTGTTGCGTCCCTTCGATTTCGATCCGCGCCAGTTCTTTGTCCCAGCGCGCCTTCGTTGATTCGCGCAATTTATCAAAATTCCAGTCGGGAATTTCGGTGTCGAGATTTTGCAACGCGTTTTCAGCGCTGACGGTTGAGATGGCCACTTTCACCTGGATGACCTCTTGATCGCGCGTGGTGTATTGGACAATGGCCTGCGCGCCGATGCCGGGAACGGATGTTTCGTTGCGGCTGTGGAACCGATAATATTTGTAGCTGTCGTAGATGATTGGATTGCCATTGATCAGCACGAAGGTTTGGTCGCAGGGTTTGGAAAACCGCGCCGCAAAAAATAGATACCGTTCCTGCGCCCAACCGTTGATGAGATGGAAACCGGTGATGGTTTGCTTGTCCTCCACCCGAATGCGCGATTCGACAACGTGGCCGCGACCGCCGTCGATGACGTGATTGAGATCGATGAGGATGCTCGACTTGTCACTGGCGGGGAACGTGAAGCGCATCATTCCCGCGCGTTCACCGGCGGCGAGTTCGGCGACGACATTCGGTTTGAGCAATTTAACTTTGTAATAGCCGGCCGAGGCGACTTCATCGGAGTGGGAGAATTTCGATTGGTAGCCGGTATCGGGTTGATCTTTTGCTCCAGCATTTCCGTAAGGGTTGCCGACTTGCGGCATGAAAAGAAAATCGCCCAGGTCAGGAACACCGGTGCCACTTAAATGCGTGAGCGAAAAGCCGTGGATGGTTGGATCGGTGTATTCGTAGCCGGAAGCCGTCGACCAATTGGTCGTGTCCGTGTCGGGTCCGAGCTGGATCATTCCGAATGGAGCGGAAGGGCCGGGATAAGTATTGCCTTCGCCTTCGGTGCCGACGAAAGGACGGATGTAATCGCTCAGGCGCGTTTCGGCGTGTGCCGAATGAAAAATAGCGAGGACGAGCGCGCCGGTCAGCCCGATGGATTTGCAATTCATGAAGGCGCACAATAGCAGGTTGACGAACGTTTAGCTACTGCGCATCGAGTTCAACACGTTTAGCGGCGGATTCGGATTGTGTCTTTGACAGTAAAGTGGTTACGGCTGAGCCGGACATGATTGAACTTATTCATTGGTTTCGGTGTCGAACCACTTATCTTTTAAACACATGAATCTCGGATTTAAGAAGCAACTGTTGCTCCTGGTGCTGTTTTTGGGCGTGGCCTTGGCCATCGTGTTCAATTTTCCGGCGTTTATGCCCAACGGCAATCATGCCGCGCTGCCCTTTTTCAATCCGTCGCAGATGCTGTTCAATAATGACAATCCGCTTGGTGCGCAGATGGGTGAACCGAATAAGTTGCCCAGCGCGATTTTTGGATCGTGGGGCAATTTGAACTGGATCGGTGGCGAAGGCGTCGGGGAATCGCCGCGCATCAGCACGCTCACGGCGGCGGTCCTCAAGCCGGAGTTGTTTATTAAATATTTTCCATTTTTATCGGTGCTATTTCTCGGATTTTGCGCGTGGCTTTATTTTCGGCAGTTAAAGTTTAATGCGCTCGTCTGCATTTTCGGCGGCTTCGCGGCGGGGATAAATATGCACTTTTTTTCCGTGGCCGCGTGGGGTTTGAGCCAATGGAATATTGCGGCCGGCTGTGTGTTTCTGGCATTGGCCGCCCTGACCACCGATACGATTCGGCAATTTTGGGCGCGTGCGTTGTTGGCCGGTTTTGCGGTCGGCATGCTCATCATGGAAGGGTTCGACAGTGGCGCCATTCTGAGCATGTATATCGGCGTTTTTATTCTGTTTGTCGGTTGGTTGAGCGATGGGCCGGTGGCGAAAAAACTGTTG
>JAICXV010000226.1 GCA_025934545.1 Verrucomicrobiia bacterium | reverse complement strand
GAGAAGATGTTGTGTTTATGGCTCATATCTAAATAAAGAAATAAATGTCTTTAATTCTGTATTTAGAGTCGCCTGCCCTCAAAAACGGCGATACACCGATTTTGGCGTTCGTTTTTCCAAAATTGTCGCGAGACGGATTCCGCTGTGCAGCGATGGCCAAAAAATGCGGATAGACGCGCAACGAAGGGTGAGGCGAGGCAACCGTTATCAGCTAATTTTTTCACCGCTACTACACAAAGTCGTTCACAACAATGAATACATCGCGCATTTCGACCAAAGAACTGGCCGCTGAACCGTTCCGCATTTTTTTTCCGTGTGCCATTATTGTCGGACTCATCGGCGTGTCTTTGTGGCCGTTGTATTTTTCGGGAGTGTCGAAATTTTATCCCGGGTTAAGCCACGCGCGCATCATGGCGTATGGATTGTTCGGCGGTTTTATTTTTGGATTCCTCGGCACAGCCATGCCGCGAATGCTTTCGACGACGGCTTTCGCCCGAATTGAAGTTCTATTGCTGCTCGTGGTCTATCTTGCGATGAACACGTTGTATGCCATGGCGAAAATTTCGGGCGGCGATACGCTGTTTCTGGCGTTGCTGGGTATCTTCGGCCTTTGTGTTGCGTGGCGTTTCCCTAAGCGAAAAGATACGCCACCGCCTGGATTCATTCTCGTTCTTTTGGGTCTGTTATGTGCGATGGGCGGAGCGATTCTGGGAATCGTCGCCAGCTACTCAGACGAACCACCAGCTCGTCCGCTTCTGCAACATTTGTTGTCGTATCAAGGCTTTGTTCTGTTGCCGATTCTGGGAGTCGGTGCGTTTGTGTTGCCACGCTTTTTTGGGTTGCCGAATCCGCATGACCTTCCCGAAGCCAAAACGCCCGGATCGGGCTGGCTAGCCAGAGCATGGCCGGCGCTTACTACGGGAATTTTGATCCTGGTATCCTTTTGGTTGGAAGCCGACGGTTGGTTTCGGCTGGGTCCGGGCATTCGTTTTGTGACGAGTCTCGTTTATGTCGCATGTGAATTGCCGCTCTTTCGCGCCGCCAAAATTAAAAACGCATTCGGAATCGTGCTCAAACTGGCGTTCATTTTTATGATCGCAGGATTTTTGTTCGTGAGCCTGTTCCCCCAATTCCGCGTCAGCCTGTTACATCTCACACTCGTCGGAGGGTTCGCCGTTGTGACCTTTAGCGTGGCGACGCGGGTGGTGTTTGGACACAGCGGTAACCTCTCGAAGATGTCGGAACCGAATCGTTGGCTGTTGGTTGCGACGGGTCTGATGTGGTTTGCGATGGCGACGCGCATCAGTGGTGATTTTTGGCCAAAAATCACCGCCAGCCATTATATATATGGCGCCGTCATTTGGACATTGGGCGTCGCACTCTGGTGTTGGAAAGTTCTCCCTAAGATATTCCAACGCGACCCGCAAGATTGACTATTAACGCCCGGTTTATCGCACCTTCACTAATTCGAATCCGTTTCGCGCGGCACAAAGTCGCGCCGGGTTCAACAGCGTCACAATCTTGCCGTTGACGTAGAGCAATTGTTGGTCACGAAATTTTGCCAGCGTCCGGGAAAGGGTTTCGCTCACCGTGCCCAACTCCGCTGCTAAAGTGCGCTTGGTCATTTTCAATTCGATCCGGGCTGGGTGCGCGCTCATCGGGTCTGGACAGTGTTGCACCAGCCAGTCGGCGAGGCGCGTTTCGACATCTTTGAGAGTGAGGTTTTCGAGTTGGGCAATGGCCGTACGCAACTGCCCATTCATGGCGTCCATTACGCGCAAGGCCAGCTCCGGCTGACGCCGGAGCAAAGCCAGAAAGCCAGCCTTTTGCACGAGCACCACGCGTGAAGTTTCCAGTGCGCGAGCGTCACCGGGATAACCTGCGTAAGTGGCGAGGCCCCCTTCGGCAAACGATTCGCCGGTACGATAAATATGGATGACCTGCTCCTTACCGGTCGCGCTAACGCGGTGCACGTTAATGGAACCGTGCTGCACAATGTAAAAGCCGTGAGAAACATCCGTTTCTCGAAACAGGTATTCGCCTTTGCGCAGCGATTTCACCACCGAAAGGCTGGCGATCTGAGTGAGGTCCTGGGACGGCAAACCAGACAGCAGTGAGCAACCGGTTAACGTGTTGATGAGACTGGTTTGTTTAGAGACTGAAACTAAGTTGATCATAAATTACTTTTGTTGACCGACGTCATATCTGCGCACACAACTCATATCTGCGCACACAACCTCGGTAATTTGCGGGAAGTCAACTACACCCCATTTGGCATACGTGCGTCATTTTTTGTTTAGTAAAATACGACTGTATCGCCGCCTGTGACATTGACCCACAACCGGCCATTGTTGATACTGCCGAAAAAGGTTTTTTGGCATGGCAGAACAACCAATAATAATCGCGAGCCGCGGCAGCGCTCTCGCCCTGGCTCAATCCCGCCTGATCATGGCTCTTTGCCAGAAGGAGTTTCCGGACCTGACTTTCGAGATCAAAATTATCAAGACGACGGGCGACAAACTCCAGACCGCTGCCAATGCCAGCATTAATGCAAACTTGCCACGCGGACTTTTTACGAAAGAACTCGAAGTTGCCTTGCTCGAACAAGACGCCGACTTCGCGGTGCATAGCCTGAAAGACTTACCAACGGACTTGCCCGCCGGGCTGATTCTCGGTGCGGTCACCGAGCGTGCAGACGTTCGAGACGTGTTAATATATCGTGGTGCTGCCCAAAGCTCGGCGCGCGGCTTCAAATCCGGCACGAAACTGGTGGATTTTCCCTCTGGTGCAGTCATCGCTACGAGCAGCACACGGCGCAAAGCGCAACTATTAGCGATTCGTCCGGATTTGAAGGTGGTCGAAATTCGCGGAAACGTCGGCACACGTCTCCAAAAGTTGGCGGACAACAGCGATTTGGACGGCATCGTCCTCGCTGCCGCTGGCCTGTCGCGATTGAACTTCACCATAACCGCCGATGGTAAATTGACAGGGAGTGGTATTCCGCAAGGATTGCTCGCGCTATATTTCGACGATGAACAAATGTTGCCGTGCGTGGGACAAGGTGCGATTGGTTTGGAGACCCGGGAAAATGATAAACGGATCGCAGAGATTTGTCGTCGTCTCAACCACCTTGATACCTTCCGCTGTGTCACCGCAGAACGCAGTCTTTTGCGCGCCATGGGCGGTGGATGTCAGACACCCATTGGCGCTTACGCTGAAGTAAGAGGGCAAAATATTCAGATGCACTCTGTCTCCTTCCTCCAAACTCAAACGCGGCGCGCTGTGGGAAAACGTCCTTTGGCCGAAGCTGCTGCCCTTGGAGAAGAACTTGCGGCGCAACTGAAAAGCTCCCAGTAACGCTGTATTTCCAGCGCCTCTTAGCGCCGCGATTTTCCGATATCAACAAATTTGGCAAAGCTTTTGGCAATAAAGGCTGAGTTGAGAGGACGCGCTTTCAGCATGGTGGTCGTGCAGCAAATGCTGCCGGCATGTTGACTCAAAATGAAACCAATCCGCACCTGTTCCTGGCGGTTTTTATCGCCGTAGCGATTGTGTTTGCGCTGACGCCGCTTCTTATCGCCCGGCTTTGGGCAAAGCTGTTCTCCCCGCAGAAACGCGGCCCCATCAAGAATTCGACCTATGAATGCGGTCTTGACAAGCAAGCTATCGGCTGGGTCCAGTTCAAAGCCGAGTATTATCTCTACGCGATAATTTTTTTGGTGTTCGACGTGGAAATTTTATTCCTGCTCCCGTTCGCCGCGGTCTTCAAACAGCTCTCTATTGGCGCGGTCGTCGCAATGTTGGTGTTTGTTTTGCTTCTGGTTGAAGGCCTGGCTTGGGCTTGCCTGAAAGGCCTCTTGAAGTGGAGGCAATCATGATCGACGAAACGTTGCGCAACGAACTCAAGCGCCAGGGAGTGTTCACCACAAATCTCGCAGAGCTTTACAACTGGGGACGAAAGAATTCGTTATGGCCTCTTCAATTCGGCCTCGCTTGTTGCGCCATCGAAATGATTGCGGCCTCAATGGCTCGATTTGATATATCCCGGTTCGGCGCGGAGGTGTTTCGCCCTTCGCCACGGCAGGCGGACCTCATGATTGTCGCCGGAACCGTCACAAAGAAAATGGCGCCGCAAGTGGTTCGTCTCTACAACCAGATGCCGGAACCAAAATACGTCATCGCGATGGGCGCATGTGCGATTTCCGGCGGGCCGTTCAAACAAGGATACAATGTTCTCAAGGGAATCGACCGGTATATCCCGGTCGACATTCACATTCCCGGTTGTCCACCTCGACCCGAGGCGTTGCTGCACGCATTAATGGCGCTACAGAAAAAAATCGAGTCCGACAAGTTGCGCGGGGGAGGCCGGCCGCGCCATCTCGATCCAGAACAACCCAGCGAATTTCCTGTGCCGGAATGCGGCGCACATGACTTGGTGCCGACGAAAAATCATACCCTTTGGAATCCAAAGCCAATATTGCGGAAGTCCTGATGCAAACGCTTGATCAAATCAAAGCAACGCTGGAGCAAAAGATTACCGGCGCGCGCGTCGAGATTGTCCCGAATGGCATCGCCACGTTGCCCGGTTCGCTTTTAGTCGATAATGCGCACGCCCTCGCTGTGGCCAATTTCCTTAAAAACGATTCGCAGTTTCAGTTCGATTTCGCCTCGAACGTGACTGGCATTGATTGGCCGGAGCGCGTCATAAAAGAAAAGGTCAAGGTCAAGAAACTGGTCGATGGAGTGGAAAAGGACGTTGACGAAGTCGTGGAAAAGACAACGCCAGCTTACCTGGAATGTGTCTATCACCTCTATTCAATCAGTCGCGGGGAAGGGCCACTAACTATTCGGCTGCGCACCAGCGACCGCGGGCAAAATGTCAATTTACCCTCACTCACGCCGGTATGGCGCAGTTGTGAATTTCAGGAACGCGAGGTTTACGATCTCTTCGGCATACAATTTACAAGCCATCCCGACCTTCGCCGTATTTTGATGTGGGAAGGGTTTGTCGATCATCCGATGCGCAAAGATTACGTCGAGCCGGACGACTACGAATACGAACCGACACCGCACGATGAATTGATTGCAAAAGCGCAGCGCCATTATCCACAGGAGGCGACGTCGTGAACGCGCTTGTCGATTATAACGTATCCGAATCACGCAACGGTTTGGCGCACGATCTTCTCGAAGTTTCGATGGGACCACATCACCCATCCACGCACGGTGTTTTCCGCATGGATGTTGTTTTGGATGGCGAGGAAGTGATTCG
>JAICXV010000311.1 GCA_025934545.1 Verrucomicrobiia bacterium | reverse complement strand
CAACGCCCCCGCCGAAATTCCCGAGCCGAGTCCAAAAATAAAAACATCCTTCGCACCCGGTTTCGCAATCATCGGCAGGTGCGCGACGAGGAATTGTGTGCCGATGTCGCCCTTGGACGACGCATCTGGTTTGCCGTTGATCCGAATACCGCGTTCATTCTCTGCGCTGGCGTCTTCCACCGAAACCGTCGCATCCGGTCCGTCTTCGTAATACACCAGTTTGACCAGTTTCTTTCGCAACGCCATCGTGTCCGGCTGAAACTCCGTCTCACGCGACCGGAACGCGCCCGAGCTGATGACATAACGCCAATCCTGCCCGCCGAAAAGAAACAGGCCGACCGCGAAGGCGATCGCGCAACCCGCAGCCGTCGTGCCCGTGCGCCATTTGATACGCGTTGCATAAACCATCGCCGAAACCGTCAGCACCAAAGCGAGTAACGCGAAACTGTTTCGCACGCCAACTATCGGCATTAGAACAAATCCAGTGAACAAAGTGCCGATGACTGCGCCCAATGTATTCACCGTCAGGAGCGACCCGACTTTCATTCCGAGCGCTGGACTTTGCTGCGAAACGACTCGGATCATCAACGGAAGCACCGATCCTATGCACGCCGCCGGCAGCCCGAAGATCACCAGCGAAAGCCCCGCGTTCATCAACTCGTGAAAAACATAACCGGTGCTGCTGCGGCCCAGACCCGTTCGCAGGATGCGATAAACGTCGACCCACCGTTCAATATTGAAGACCAACAAAGTGACCCACACCGCCGCCGTGCACAACACGAGCACGATAATTTTCTCGCTCGAAAAAGAGCGTCGTCGCGGCGAAGCAATCCACGCGCTGCCCAACCCAATGCCGAGAATAAACGCGATCAATACAATCGCAAACGATTGCAATGACGACCCAAAAATCATCGCCAGCGAGCGCGACCCCAATACTTCGAGCCCCATCGAAACTCCTCCGGTCAGACCGACAATCAATCCAGCCCAACGCAAGGTGTCAGACGACGAAGATTCAATTTGCATCGGCACCTCTTCAGCTTTCGAAGCCGGTTGGTCCTGGATTTGTTTGCTGACCAGGATCGCCGTTGCACCCACCATCAGATTCACGATGGCCGTCATTTGCAACGAAGACACCATCCCAAGATTTTGCACCAACCAAAAACCGGCGAACGCCGAGCCCACGACCGCCCCGAGACAATTCACCGAATAAAACCGCGCCGAGCGCCGGGCTGCATCCGACGTGAAATGTTGTAGCCAGGCCGCCAATAACGGCAATGTGCCGCCCATCAAAATCGTCGGCCCGAGTAAGAGCGCCGCCGCCAGTCCGGCTTTCAACGCGAGCAATAACAGCGTGCGCTGGGCGATTCCACTGCCGACACTGACAAACAGGCGATCCGCCGCTCCCGCGAGCGTCGGAAAGAAGAACGCATATAAACCGATAGCGATTTCAAGATAGCCATAAACGTGCACCGGTTTCTTCGCATTATCCGCCCACCGTCCGAACAGTTTGTTGCCCAGCGCCAAACCTCCCATGAACGCCGCGAGCACGACCGTCTGCGCGTAAATCGTGCTGCCGAACATTTGTGCCAGAAATTTCGACCAGATCACCTCGTAAACGAGGGCGGTCGCGCCCGAGCAAAAGAAAAGAATAAGCACCAACCAACCGGATTTTGCCTTCTCCATGCGCAGACTGTAGTAAATTGCCGTAACTTGACACAATGGAAAAAGCAACCGCTTAGCGGTCGAGAGCACATCAGAAGTTCCAACGCTGCGGACTAATTGTTATTGGCTCGCTGTTTTTGTCTCTAACCCCGTCAGGTCCGCGCGTAAAATCTTTTCGATGCCAGCGTAAATATTTTCGGCAATCTGGTTGCGACCATCCTGCGTGAAGTGAACCAGGTCAATAAATTTCTCGTGTTCACCGTCGAGATGGGGCTGTGTGTCAATGTAGGCAACTTGCGGATTTTGGCTTATCAAGGCCTCGATCATTTTCGTTTGTGTGACGTTCGCACTTACGGCCGGAAAAACGGGGAATGTCATATCATAAAATTTCGCTACATCCGGGTCGGCGCGTTCGTTTACTGCCATCGAATAATTCGCGATTGCCAGACGAATGTTGTTCGTCCGGGCAATGTCGATCAATGAACGGTATGCGTCGCCAAGCTTCGATTTTGAAGCCGACTCGACGGAAGGAGGTCGCAACGCAGGTCGCGGAGCGTTGTGGCGCCGATATTGCATTACCTTGAGGCTATATTCGCAATCCGCCAGCAACCGAAGCGGTCGTTCGTA
Source organism: Verrucomicrobiia bacterium (assembly GCA_025934545.1). GTDB lineage: Bacteria > Verrucomicrobiota > Verrucomicrobiia > Limisphaerales > Palsa-1400 > JAICXV01. The sequence goes on along the minus strand of JAICXV010000311.1, from coordinate 2,179 downwards.
GAAGCGCGGTGGCGCTTTGCCGATCACACCTGAACTTCCATCCCTAATCAACACGAAGCCGTTCCAACCGTGATATGAAATGATCAGGTCGGGTTTCAGTGGTAGGATGTCCGTCTGTAACCGACGCAGGTTCTGGGGAAGGGCGAAACCGAAAACGCCTGCATTGATCACTTGCACCGGTCGGTCAGTTTTGATCCGGTTATGAATAAACTCTTCGAGCAATTCTGGCCATGTCTGGTCTTGTGGCCGCAACGTGCAACCATAAGTCGTCGATTCACCCAACGCCACAATGCGATAGGCGTTACCTTTCTCACGCGCAATTTCCTTGCCCCGAAAGCCCAGACTATTGATGTGAATTGCGCTCTGAAACAAATGCCCGTCGCTGTTTGGCTTAAGTTTGTAAGGCAGAACACCGGTCGGATCCTTCATGTACACCTCTCCTCCCATTTTGCCCCACTGGCTCATGTAGTAATACCACCACTCCTTAAACGCGACCGGGTCGGCCTTTGCCGCGTCGCACGAGTAAGCGCGATTGCGCACCGCAGTTTCGACGTCAAAGTGATATTTCGGTCGCGTGAACCAATCGACAATCGGCAGCAAAATACAAAGCAACAGGATCGTATTGACGACCTGGACGGACCAACCCGGTAGCGCGACCATTTTCTTCATCGTAATCAGCAGCACGATTCCAGCTACAAGACTGATCAAAAATGGTTCACTGAAATTGTAAAAATATCCGTAACAAACACCAATAACCGTCGCGAGCCCCGCCCAAAAGAGGGTGAGCCATCGCAATGTTTGAGCCGACCGCAGAGGCGAATGACCAACCCACGTGATCGCCGTTGCCACGCAGACAACTGCGCAGATTCCGACATAATACAAATCAATTGAATAGGTCGCAGATGGCCACAGAACACCAAACGCGGTTGCGCCAGTGGCGAGGAAAGCGAACAGATCAATCAGACGCGCCGTCATGTCACCGGTCTCGATCTTCAACGACCGAAGCACGCAACAAACACCGATAATTCCAATGGCTAGCGTCAGCAAATGGACGTTGCTCCAACTGGCCAACAGCGTCGCAGAGCAAAACAGAATGCACTGGACCGTGACGCGAAGGATCGTCGACCGGTTAAACAGCTTTGGCGGAGACGATTGTTCCTTGATAACTGCAGTGGAGTCCATGATGCCGTTGCAATCATCGTCGCGTATTTGCAATCGAACAGCAATCGCAATCCGGCGCGCTAACAGAGCCCCACTGAAAATTTTTCGTCAATACTGCGCTTTGCCGCGAGTGACGGTTGCGCGATGGCGTTCGTAGATGCTCGTCAGCTCAGAAATGATTTCCGGGTGTTGCGTCGCAATGTCGAAATGTTCGCCGGGATCTTCGCTCACGTTGTAAAGGAGCGGCGGGCTGTGCCCTTCAGGTTTGGCTTTGCTGTATCCATCGTGCGTCCAAAAGTGCGCTTTGAAATCGCCTTTGCGAACAGCGAAAAGTTCGTCCGTTTGATAAAAATATTGGACTTCGCGGTTTCCTTTGCCATTGCCGAAAAGAATTGGGCTCAGGTCGACGCCGTCAATAGGCCGGTCCGCCGGGACTTTCGCGCCGCCGAGGATCAGGCTCGTGTTAAATAAATCCATTGCACTGGCCAGTTCGTGCGTCGTTCGGCCAGGTTTGATTTTTCCGGGGAACCACGCGATCGCCGGAACACGCGTGCCGCCCTCCCATGTGCCGCCTTTGCCATCGCGCAAAAGACCAGCCGAACCGCCATTCCATTTCTTCTGCAGCCACGGTCCGTTGTCGCTCGTGAAAACGACAAATGTATTTTTGTCCAGATGTTCGTTGCGCAGCCAGTTCAAAACTTCGCCAACACTCCAATCGAGTTCTTCCACGGCATCACCGTAAAGGCCGCGCCGGCTGGTGCCGCGAAATCGTTCGGACGCGAAGAGCGGAACGTGCGGAAACGTATGCGCAAAATACAGGAAGAACGGATGCCTTTTGTTTTCGTTCAAGAAGCGCAGCGCTTCTTCCGTATACCGTTTCGTCAGGGTGTGCTGATCGACGGGACGTTCAATGATGTTCGTGCCGCGATAGAGCGGGACGTTGAAATGGTGAAAATCCGGATGAAGGCTTAGCGTATCGGCACTGCGATATTTTGGATCGATCCAGTCGCTGTCGTTG